>JAQXGE010000001.1 GCA_029006135.1 Oscillospiraceae bacterium
CGCTGAAGCTCCCGGCTTTCGGGTATGACGGCGATGAGCTGAAGCCCTACCGTGTCAATACACTCATCCAAATCAAAAACAGCGGCGCCGGAACCGAAGCTGTTTTTTGCTGCCCGGTTTATCACCAGCCGAACCGAACCCTGTGCGTGGCCATGCTCCAGCAGACGGTCTGCCACAATACGGCCGTCCCGCAGCGCGACTGGATCAGGCGTCAGCACGACCAGCGCCCGGTCAGCAATCTGATCCGCCGCGGCAAAGGGCGCGCCCATTCCGGCGGCGGTGTCAAGCAGGATCCAGTCAAAGTAATCCCGCATCGCCAAAATCAGATGGGCCAAAGGCGCGGCACTCACATCCCCGCCTTCATAGGGGGCACTGATGACGGAAAGCCCGGGATACAGCGGACTTTCCACAACGGCCTTGGAACCTTCGCACCGTCCGCAGAGGACATCCTCGATGTCATAGACGGTCTTGCCGTAGACACCCGCAATAATATCCACACTGCGCAGCCCGGAATCAAGCTCGATTAAGAGCACTTTGCTGCCCCGGGCGGCAAGCTGCGCACCTAAAAGCACCGAGACAGTGCTTTTGCCGGTGCCGCCCTTGCCGGAACAGATCATGACGGTTTGTGCGTTCAACAGAGTTTCCTTCCTTTCTTCGGGGTGTGGACCCCCGGCGGTAGCAAACGCCAAAAAGGAAAAAATTCCCGTTTACTATTCTATCACGTCAAGGCTTGAGAAACAACTGCTATTTTAGTAAAAATATTGAGCAGATTTTTGTTGAAAATTCACGATAGTTGACTTGAAAGAGAATGAATATCTGGGATTTTTGTCTAAAAAATGCCGAAATCAACGCGAAAAAAAGCAAAAATGGAAACGTTTCATACTTTTTAGGGGGTAAAAGAGAGAAAAAACTACTTTGAAAGGGCAGGAGACTAAAAAAATTATGAAATTATGTTAAGTCCGCAGGGAGCAAATTCCTGCGGAACAGGGGGACCGTTTCCATTTGCAGGGGTTCCTGCATCAGTCCTGCCCGCGCTCATTTTCCCATAGTTCGTGCAGTGTGGTGACGGCGTGCTTTTCAAGCCGGGAAATGTAACTCCGGCTGATGCCCATCCGAGCCGCCAGTTCGCTTTGGGTCATGGGCGGATGTCCGTCCAGTCCGCAGCGCCGAATCATAATTTCGCGTTCCCGCTCGGGCAGACGCCCCACAAGGGCGCGCAGACGATGCAGGGCATCCCGCTGTTCGCATCCGTCCTCCATCACGGTCTCATCGGGCAGAACATCCGCAAGGGTCAGCATTCCGCTGTCGCCCTCAAGAGGGTCCTGCAAAGAGACGACCGTTCCTTCCCGCCGCGCCCGGCGCAGTTCCATGCGCAGTTCATTTTCAATGCACCGGCTGGCATAGCTTGCAAAGCGGGTGGGGCGGGACGGGTCATAGGTGTCCACCGCCTTAATCAGCCCAATGGTCCCGATGCTGATAAAATCATCCTGATTGCTCTGCGGCGTGTAGTATTTTTTTGCCACATGAACGACCAGCCGCAGATTGTGGCGGATCAGGGTGTCACGCGCATCCGGGTCGCCCGCCTGCATGGCCGCAAAGGCGGCCTGCTCCTCCGCCCGTGTCAGCGGCCGGGGAAAGCGCCCTGTTTCAAGATGCAGCGCCCAAAACGCCATCTGCCCCGCCGCCGCGCGCAGAAAGACCCACAGCACACCGAGCATACCATCACCCCCCGCACATCTTATGCGCGCCGGGCACAAAAAATCCCCGCCCAAAAGGGCGGGGGACGGCTCAATACCCGTATTTTTTCTGTTTGAGTTTGAGGAAAGCGAAGGTCAGGATGACCGCCATCAATTCGGCCACCACGATGGAAATCCACACGCCGGTGATGCCGAAGAGAAGGGGGAGAATCAGGACCGCCGCAATCTGAAAGACCATCGTGCGCAGAAACGAGATGAGCGCCGAGGTCAGCCCGTCATTGAGGGCGGTGAAAAAGCCGGAACCGAAAATCGCAAAGCCCATAAAGAGGAAGGACAGCGAGAAGATGCGGAAGCCCGAAACCGTCAGTTCCATCAGCTCCGCGTCATACCCCACATACAGGTGGGACAGCGGCTGCGCCAGCACCTCGGCAAGAACCACCATCAAAATGGCAAAAACCATGATGATGCGCAGGCTTTTGCGCAAAATGCCTTTCAGCTCGCTGCGCCGGCCGGCACCGTAATTGTAGCTGGTGACGGGAGCCGTGCCGATGGAATACCCCACGAACGCGGCGGAAAAAATCATGCTGACGTACATCAGAACGCCGTAGGCCGCCACGCCGTTTTCCCCGGCATAGTGCAGAAGCTGGAAGTTGTACAGGATGCTCACGATACTCATCGAGATGTTGCTCATGAACTCGGAAGCACCGTTCGTGCAGGCTTTGAGGATAGCACGCCCGTCAAACCGGCATTTGCCAAGGCGCAGAATGCTGGAATTTTTGCGGAAAAAATAGAAAAGCGGGATTCCGCCGCCGACCACCTGGCTCATGGCGCTTGCAAACGCCGCGCCGGCAAGCTTATAGCCCTGGGGCAAAAACGGCACCAAAACGGCGTCCAGAATCATGTTGGTCAGCCCGGCGGAAACGGTGACCGCCAGCCCAAGCTGCGGCTTTTCTGCCGTGACAAAGAAGGACTGGAAGAACAGCTGAAGAATATAAAACGGTATTCCGAGCAGGAAAATCCGCCCGTACAGAATGCAGTCGTCAAGCAGTTTACCCTCGGCGCCGAAAAAGATGGAAACCGGCCGCAGCAGCGCAATGCCCGCCGCCGCAAGGAAAACGCCGAGGATAAATGACGTGTAGGTGAGCAGAGAAAAAAGTTCATTGGCGCGCTTTGAATTGCCCTCCCCAAAGGTCTTTGCAACCAGCGCGGTGCCGCCGGTGCCGAACATCATGCCGGCCGTTGAGAGAATCATCAAAAACGGCATGATGAGGTTGACCGCCGCAAAGGGCGTTTTGCCGGCAAAATTGGAGACAAAGAACCCGTCCACCACGCCGTAGATGGAAGTGAAAATCATCATGAAGATGGACGGCATTGTAAAGCGGATCAGTTTCTTGTAGGTGAAGTGATCCGAAAGCTGAATTTTCATTGTGTCCTCTCAATTTTTATTTGGCCTGTTCCGCAAGCTGAACAAAATGCGCCCGGCAAATTTGAAAATCAAGGCTTCCAAATCTAACCGGGCGCACCCGACACCTTATCCGACTATGAAGCTGCCGCAGCAGTTTCGTGTATTACGATACACAGTCCTCCGGTGACCAATATTCAGTTTTGCCTATCCACTGTACTCCAATCCCGCCGCCTTGTCAAGACCCGCAGTGCTTACTGCGGCGCAAGGTCAAAACGGTAGACCGTTGTGGCGCTGTAAGGCGTCTCGGGCAAAACGGTGGTGTTCGGGAAATCAGGATGGTTCGGCGCATCGGGGAACTCCTGCGCTTCCAGGCAGACGGCCCCGCGCGGTGCATACTGTGCCCCGTCCTTGCCGGGCGTGACGGGCTTGAGGAAGTTCGCCGTGTAGAGCTGCACGCCGGGCTGGGTGGTGAGCGTTTCCATCCGGATGCCGGTCTCCGGCCCCGTGAGCCAGGCCGCATGTCGCAGCCCGGAATCCGTAATGCCAAAGCAGTGGTCATAGCCGCCGGCCTGTTTCAGCGCACCGTAATCCTCGGCAATATCGCGGCTGAGCGTCTTTTCCTCGGTAAAGTCCATCGGGGTGCCCGCCACGGGAATTTTGCGCCCGGTCGGGACGGAAGTTTCATTCGTTTCAAGGTAATATTTGGCATCCATCGCCAGACGGTGGCCCAGCACACTGCCCGAGGCGTGACCGTTGAGGTTGAAATAGCTGTGGTTGGTGATGTTTACGACGGTGGGCGCATCGGTGGAGGCCGTATATTGGATGACCAGCCCGCTGCCCGCAAGGCTGTACCGCACTTCCAGTTCCACCTCACCGGGGAATCCGTCTGTTCCATCCGGGCTGACGGCGGTCAGCACCACGGCATCCCCATCCTGTGACATCCGGAACACCGAATGATGGAATCCGTTCAGCCCGCTGTGCAGGCAGTTGCCGCTGTCGTTGGGGGTGACATGAATGATGTTTTCATACAGCGGGAACGCTGCGCCGCCGATGCGGTTGGCGTAGCGGCCCACCACGGCGCCCATGCAGTCGGGGTTCAGCTCGTAGTCCTGCACGGTATCATATCCCAGCACAACATCCACCCGGCTGCCCTTGCGGTCGGGCACGAGAAGGCGATGAATGACAGCGCCGTAGCTTAAAATGTGGACTTCAATCTGCTGGTTGGACAAAACGGCCTCCCGCACATCGCGGCCGTCCGTGGTTTTGCCAAAGCTGCGCATGATGATGCTCATTGGTCGCTGCCTCCTTCCGGGTCTTTGTCCGGCGCGTGCTCAAGGTCATAGCGCACACTCTGCGCCACGGCGCCCGTGCCGTAGTTGATCATCCGGTTGACGCGGCTCACCGTTGCACTCGATGCGCCGGTCTCCTGCCGAATCTCACTGTACACCTTGCCCTGGAGCAGGCAGCTTGCCACATCGTAGCGCTGTTCCAGTGTGCGCAGTTCAGTGACGGCGCACAGGTCATCAAAAAATCGGATGCAATCCTCCAGATTGTCAAGCCGCAGGATGGCTTCGTACAGAGCCGTGCTGCGGGGCTGCCCGTTGGGCGTATTTGCAGCGCGCATAGGCGCCTCCTTATTCGTGAAAGATAGTTGTTGAATGGCTTTCCCGCACAAATCGTCCGGGACACTGTTAAGCATATTGTAGCAATATCACCAACAGAAGTCAAGACTTTAATGCGCTGAATCGGCGTAAACCGGGACTCTTTGACTTTTTCTCTGTTCTGCGCTATTATAAGGTATCATCCTGCACGAAGGCAACTGCCCGGCGGCCGAGCTGACGGTAGATTTTCATGAAGGTGCCGCGCGGCACGGTGCGGTTGAAGTCGAGCGGGTCGGCAACGATAAAGTTCTCATCGTCCGCCCCGCACAGCACCATGCAGTGCAGCGTGTGAAGGACCTCATGCCGCCGCCCGTTTGGCAGCGCATAACTCCCGCAGGGGTCGTGCTGAAGATCATTGAAATGCAGCGTTGCCCAGAAGATGACGGGCCTCCCGGCGGCAAGCTGAGAGACAAGCTCATCTTCCTCCGCGCCGGTCAAATCGACGGCGCGCCAGCCGCCCCCGTGGTCGGCTAAATACCGCTGCGCCGCCGTCACAATCGGCCCGGCAAAACAGTAGTAGCCGGTTTCCGGCGAACCGTCATCGAGATGCGGGTTCCCCATATAGACCTGATCGGGGTCTGCGCCGTACCATTGCTCAGAGCGCGGCAGATAGCGGTCTGCCAGTTCGCATTTGTCAGCCGGGAAGCCGAGGTAATTCAGCACTTCACAGCAGCTTGTGATTTCACACCCGTTGGGCAGTTCGGGGTTCTGCAGAATCTGCGGCACTGCAAGAAGAATGGGCTCCATTCCAAACGCCTCCTTACGGCTGAAAACCAGCCGTTTTGTTGAAAGCATTGTACCAGATTTTTCCGGGAAAGGAAAGTGTCTGCCATGACTATCCGCGATTACGGCCTGACGCCGGGGCATCTTGCGCCGGGACCGCGCAACGCCATCACCGATGTGCCGGGCGTGCGTGTGGGGCACTGCACGGTGCGCAATGCCCGCCACAATACCGGCGTGACAGTGATCCTTCCGCGTGAGGAGGGACGGGATGTCTATTTTCACCGCTGTGCCGCCGGCGCCTTTGTGCTCAACGGCTACGGAAAGACGGCGGGCCTTGTCCAGCTTGAGGAACTCGGCGAACTGGAAACGCCCATCGCTCTCACCAATACCCTGAATGTTGGCCTTGTGTTTGACGCGCTCGTGTCGTACACCGCCGACTGCTGTGCCGCCGCGAACCGTCGCCTTCGCAGTGTCAACCCCGTGGTGGGGGAGTGCAATGACGGTACGCTCAATTTTATCTCAGAGCGCGCAGTCGGCGAAAATGAAGTGCGCACCGCAATCCGCTGCGCCGCGCAGGATTTTGAACAGGGCTGTGTCGGTGCGGGCACCGGGATGATCTGCCATGAATTAAAAGGCGGCATCGGCTCGGCGAGCCGCATTGTCGAACTGGACGGCAAACGATTCACGGTCGGCGTGCTTGCCCTGTGCAACCATGGCCAGCTTGAAGAGCTCAACATTTTAGGCCGCCGCCCCGGCAATGCCATCCGGCAGCGGCTGAATACGCCGCCGCGGCCGGCGGACAAGGGCAGCTGTATTCTGGTTCTTGCCACCGATTTGCCGCTGTCCTCCCGGCAGCTCAACCGGGTGGCCCGGCGCTGCGGCGTGGGATTGGCCCGCTGCGGCAGTTACTGGGGACACGGCAGCGGGGATATTGCCATCGCGTTTTCCACGGCGCATGACCTCGACTGCGAGGAACCCGCCGCCATCCGCACGCTGAACGTCCTGCGGGAGGACTGCCTTGACCCGGTGTTCCTTGCCGCCGCAGAGGCCAGCGAGGAATCCGTGCTCAACGCACTGGCCGCCGCAGTGACCACCACCGGCTGGGACGGGACCACCGTCCACGCCCTGAACGAGTTTGCCGACCTGCTCTGAACGGTCAGAATATAAAGGTCAAAATAAAAAACAAAAGGGATGTTTTCTATGAAAATTACCGCCATCCGGACAGCAGAGATTCAGATTCCGCTGCGCACGCCGTTCAAGACCGCGCTGCGCACGGTGGACAGTGTCCATGACGTGCTGGTGCGCATCACGACCGACACCGGCGAAGTGGGCTACGGTGAGGCGCCGCCAACCGCAGTCATCACCGGCGACACCATCGGTTCCATCCGCAACGCGATCGAGGAGTTCATTGCTCCCGCCCTGACCGGTATGGACATTGAGGACCTTGACTGCGTGATGACCAAACTTGACCGCTGCATCATGGCCAATCACAGTGCCAAGGCGGCGGTGGATATGGCCATCTACGACCTCTACGCCAAGAGCTGCGGCAAACCCCTCTACCGGGTGCTGGGCGGCGCAAAGCGCGAGGTGGAAACCGATTTGACCATCTCGGTCAACCCCATCCCGCAGATGGTGGCGGATGCTCATGCCGCGGTGGAGCGCGGCTTCAACATCCTCAAAATCAAGGTGGGCAAGGAGGGCCTCAAGGATGTGGCCCGTCTGCGCGCCATCCGTGAGGCAGTCGGCCCCGGCGTGGTCATCCGCGTGGATGCCAACCAGGGCTGGGAGCCCAAGGAGGCTGTGCGCATTATCACCGCACTCGAAGATGCCGGTGTGGCACCCGAACTGGTGGAACAGCCCGTTGCGGCCCATGACCTTGCGGGTCTTGCCTATGTGACCAGCAATGTCTGCACGCCTATTCTGGCGGATGAGAGTGTGTTCAGCCCGGCGGATGCCCTTGAAGTACTGCGCCGCCACGCGGCGGACCTCATCAACATCAAGCTGATGAAGGCAGGCGGCATCTGGCAGGCACAGAAAATCTGCGCCATTGCCGAGACTTGCGGCGTGGAATGTATGATTGGCTGTATGCTTGAGAGCAAAATCGCCGTCTCGGCTGCTGCACATCTGGCCGCAGCCCGCAGCGTTGTGACCCGCGCCGACCTTGACGGGCCGAGCCTGTGCAGCACTGACCCTTATACCGGCGGCCCGACCTTTGAGGGCAGCCGCATCCTGATGAATGAAACCCCCGGCCTTGGCATCACGGATGTGCCCGGCTTTGAGGACTGACGGGAGGTACCGGACTTGAAAGTTTGGGATCTGCATTGTGATACGCTCTCGGAACTGCGCTACGCCGAACAGGCGGGGCATCCCAAGAGCTTTGAAAAGAACGATTTGATGGTCGATTTGACCCGCATGAAGCAGTCGGACTATCTGCTTCAGTGCATGGCCTGCTTTGTCTACCTGAACCCGGAGCGGGAACCCGACCCGCTGCTGGCCTGCATGGAACAGATTGATATTTTTAATCGGATTCTCGAACAGTACCCCGATGATTTGATGCAGGTGCGCAGCGCCGATGATATCGCGGCGCTCAAAAAGTCCGGCAAAGTCGGACTCATGCTCACCGTTGAGGAGGGCGGGGTCTGCCTTGACAGTCTGGGCGTACTGCGTGATCTCTACCGCATGGGTGTGCGGATGATGACGCTGACCTGGAACTTTAAAAACGGTCTGGCCGAACCCAATTCGGTCCCAGGGGATGCCGCCAACGTCTGGCCCTGCGCGGCCAACACCACCGGCGGGCTGACGGAAAAGGGCTTTGCGTTCGTTGAGGAGATGGAGCGCCTGCACATGATTCTGGACGTTGCGCACCTCTCGGATGCCGGCATTCTGGATGTGCTCAAAGCGGCGAAGCGCCCCTTTATCTCAAGCCATTCCAACGCCCGCGCCTGCTGCCCTCATGTGCGCAATCTGACCGATGAAATGCTCCGCGAGATGGGCAGCAAGGGCTGCCTGATTGGACTGAACTACTGCGCATCCTTCCTTGATGATAACCCCGACCGGACCAAACTCAAGGCCCGCATCACCGATATGGCCCGCCATGCCAAACATATCATCAATATGGCCGGCGAGGACAGCTTGGCCCTCGGCAGTGATTTTGACGGCATTGAGGGGGACCTTGAGATTGCGGGTGCTGAGGATATGCCCAAGCTGGCTGAGGGCCTTGTGCGGGAGGGCATTTCGCCCCGCGTGGTAGAAAAAATCTTCCACGGCAACGCCGAGCGCTTCTTTGCCGAGAACCTGTAAAAATCCCTGCCGCTGTGCAAAAAAAGGAGAAGATACCATGCCCCATCCCGAATTGACGCTGGAAAAGCGCATTGCCGCTGAACTGACCGGCCTGGACGCAACACTCTGCGTCTATGCCGATGACCTGCGCGGCCATACGGTGGAACTCGGTGCGGACGAAGCCTTTGAGTCCGCCTCCACCATCAAAATCTATATTCTGGGCTGCCTGTTTGACCGTGTGCAGGCGGGCAAAGCCAGCCTTGACGACATTCTGACCTACGAGGCGCGCCACTATGTGGACGGTTCCGGTTTGCTGCGCACGCTCGGTGAGGGCGCAAAGCTGCGTGCCGCCGATGTGGCAACCTTTATGATTGTCGTGAGCGACAACATCGCCACCAATATGCTCATCGACTATCTTGGCATTGATACCATCAACGCCTTCATCCGCTCCATCGGCTGCACGGGCACCAAGCTGCACCGCAGCCTGCGCAGCGATAACTGGAGTGAACCGCTCGGCACCATCACCCCGCGGGATATGGGACGGTTTTTCTCCCTTCTGGCAAAGGGAGAACTGGTCAGTCCCGAGGCAAGTGAGGCCATGCGCAGGATTTTCCGCAGCCAGCAGTATAACACAATGCTTGCGGGCAGCCTGCCGCCCTACTATACCGACTCCGAGGAATCCGGCGCCGACCCCGAACTCATCTACACCGCAAGCAAGAGCGGCTCGATGAACGCCTGCCGCAATGACGGCGGCCTTGTCCACACGCCCTATGGGGATTATGTATTGGTCATGATGTGCAAGAATTTTGCCAACAAGCTGGAAGTCAAGGACCATCCGGCATTTATCTACGGCGGCCGGGTGAGCCGCCTGCTGTTCGACCAGTATCTTGCACTGGAAGGAAGCTTTGCCAAGGAATAAGGAGTTAATAACCAATGACGGGACTGCAAATTTTCTACTGGATTCTGGGAATCATCTTTATCATTCTGGGTATTTCCTGCGAACTGGAAAAACTCCGCACAGTTCGCGGCGGCACGCTTGTGACGGCCCGCATCATCAAATGCGAGAAGGACGGCCCCACCACCCGCAAGGGCGCAGGGGGATTCCGCTACACTGTGGAATTTGAGGCGGACGGCATCCGCCGCACCGCGCTGACCAACGATGCCTTCTGGACCGACCACAGCAGAAATGATGACAGCCTGATTCAGGTCTGGTATAACCCCGAACGCCCGCATCTGGTGGAACGCAAAAGCCCCGAGGCGGAAGTGCTGACGGCAATTTTTGTCCTGCTGGGCCTTGCCTGTATTCTCTGCCTTGCCATCTGAAAAAAATCCGAATAATACACAACAAAAGGTTGTATTCTTGCGGCGCGTATGCTATACTGGGGAAAGGAAAACCCCAACGGAGGAGCGCACAGGAATGCAGCCTTTATTGATTGTTTTGTTGATTCTTTCTATCCTGACCAATGTTTTGCTCATTGTCCTGCTGGTGCGGGGGAGCAAATCATCGGACCGGGAGGATACCGAAGCCCTGACCCGTCTGATACGGGAGGAAGTGGAGGGGGAGACCGAGGTCATCGCCGACCAGCTGCGCACCATGCAGAGCGAACTGACCCGGGCTAACTCGGCCAATACCCGTGACCTCGGCACGCTGCTGGCGGAAAGCCAGCGCCAAAGCCAGGACGCCGCCACGGGCCGCCTTGAGGCCATCGACCGCGCCGGAGCCGCGCGCCAGCGCACCGCAAACGATGCACTGCTTGCCCAGCTCACCGTGCTGGAAAATCGGCTGAAAACCCTTGAGGATACCAACGCCAACCGCCTTGAGGGCGTGCGCACAACGCTGATGCAGGGCATGAACACCATCCGGGCGGACAACAACCGCAAGCTGGACGAAATCCGCACAACGGTGGACGAAAAACTCGAAACCACGCTGCAGCGCCGGGTGAGTGAGTCCTTCCGCGCGGTCAGCGATCAGCTTGAACAGGTCTATAAGGGCCTTGGCGAGATGCAGAGCCTTGCGGCCGATGTCGGCAGCCTCAAACAGGTGCTGTCCGGCGTCAAGACCCGCGGAATTCTGGGCGAAGTCCAGCTGGGCGCAATTCTTGAGGAGATTCTTTCCACCGGCCAGTATGCCGAGAATGTCGCCACGGTGCCGGGCAGTGCCAACCGTGTGGAGTATGCCGTGCGCCTGCCCGGCCAGAACGGCCCGGTTTGGCTGCCTATTGACGCCAAATTCCCCGGCGATACCTATGCCCGGCTTCAGGATGCGCGGGAGTCCGGCGATGCGGCGGCTGTCAGCGCCGCGCGCCGCCAGCTTGAGCAGGTTGTCCGCCAGGAAGCAAAGGACATTCACGACAAATATATTGAGGTGCCCCACACCACGGCTTTCGGTATTCTGTTCCTGCCCTTTGAAGGGCTGTATGCCGAGGTGGTCAACTCCGGCCTGCCCGAAACCCTCCAGCGGGAGTATCAGATTAACGTTGCCGGGCCTTCCACCATGGCGGCGCTGCTCAATGCGCTTCAAATGGGATTC
>JAQXGE010000002.1 GCA_029006135.1 Oscillospiraceae bacterium
CATTAACTTATCCCTAAAGCCAGAAAGGAACAATCATGACTGCAATGCAATGGCTGATTCTGATTGTCGCGGTGGTGATTCTTGCGCCGCTGGTTCCCTGGGCGCTGCGCAAGCTGGATTTTGCCCGTCAGGTGCGGGGCAAACGCCCTGAGCGCAAGCCGACCGGACGGGAGCGCCCCGATGTTCCCGGCAAAGCCCCCAATGCTGAGGCGGAAAGCCTGGCTCTGGAGGCAAAGATGAAGTCCGTCCAGAACGTCATGGGCCCCCACTGAGCACCGCGTTCCCAACAAAAATCAACGCCCTCCCTTTTTGCCGCACAGCGGAAAAGGGAGGGCGTTTTGTCCTGTGTTTCAGATGGTCCCGGCTTCCATCAGGGCGCGAACCTCATAGAGGTCCTTGCAGCAGAAATTGTAAAGGCTCTTCATTTCATCGGTCACCGGCATCAGGTCGGGCACCATGACGGTGACCGCGCCGCTGGCGTGGCCGGCGCGGACGCCGTTGTGGCTGTCCTCCAGCACCAGGCAGTCGTGAATATCAAGGTTCAATCGGCGGGCGGCTTCGAGGAAGATATCCGGCTCGGGCTTGCTCTTTTTCACATCGTAACCGCAGACAACGTCATCGAAATATTTTGCCGTCCCGGTCGTGCGCAGATTGCGCTCGATGATGTCTTTGGGGCTGGAGCTGGCCACAATCCGGGGCATACCGATTTGTTCAAGATAGTCAAGCAGTTCTTTAAGGCCCGGTTTGCAGGGCACGCCTTTTTCAAACTGTTCGGCTCCGTAGCGCCAGACTTCTTTCAGAAGTTCATCCGCCCGGTCCCCGTAAAAGCGTCCAATATATACACGCAGGAACTCACTTGCCAGACCGCGGCAGCCGCTGTAAAACTCGGGCGGCGGCTCAGGCAGGCCCAGATGCGCACAGCAGGGGGCCCAGAAGGTGTCCCAAATGCGCTCAGTATCAAACATAAGGCCATCCATATCAAAGATAACGCCCTTCACTTTCGGTGCCATAATCAGGTCCTCCCGGAGATTTTTGAATAGAATAACGGTTTTATTATACGGCAAAAATTTCTCTGACGCAATGACATTCCACTGAAAAAAAGACAAATCCTTGTCAAATGGGGGCTTGTATTCAGCACTTTAGAGCGCTATAATAGGGATATTCCCGCACAGGCGGTCAATTTGCCGGGCTGTGCCGTTTTGTAAGGAGAGAGGGAAAATTATGTTGGATATCAAAATCACCCGCACCGCAAACCCCAAAGCCAAGCCTGAAGACGAGAGCAAGCTGGGCTTCGGCAAGATTTTTACCGACCATATGTTCCTCATGGACTACACCGAGGGCGAGGGCTGGCATGACGCCCGCATCGTTCCCTATGGCCCGCTGCCCATGGACCCCGCAACGGTGGTGTTCCACTACGCGCAGGAAATTTTTGAGGGCATGAAAGCCTACCGCACGGCGGACGGCACCATTCAGCTGTTCCGTCCTGACTGCAACGCAAAGCGGTTCCAGGATTCCGCCGACCGTCTGTGCATTCCCCGCATCCCCGTGGAGGATTTCATTCAGGCTGTCAAGGCAATCGTGGACATTGACCGCGACTGGGACCCGCACACCGACGGTGCCAGCCTGTACATCCGCCCGTTTGTCTTTGCGACCGATGTGGGCCTGGGCGTTCACGCTTCCAAGCACTATCTGTTTGCCATCATCTGCGCTCCCTCCGGCGCTTACTATGCCGAGGGTCTTGACCCCGTGCGCATCTATGTTGAGGATGAGTACATCCGCGCCGCTCCGGGCCTGACCGGCTTCACCAAGTGCGGCGGCAACTACGCGGCTTCCATCAAAGCCGGCGAGATGGCCGAGGAAAAGGGCTTCAGCCAGGTTCTGTGGCTGGACGGCGTTGAGAAGAAGTACGTTGAGGAAGTCGGCTCGATGAACATCATGTTCAAGATCGACGGCAAGATTTACACCGCTGCCTGCACCGGCACCGTTCTGCCCGGCGTGACCCGCCGCTCCATCATTGAGCTGCTCAAGGATTGGGGTTATGAAGTCATCGAGGGCAAGCTGGCTATCGCGGACGTCATGAAGGCTTCCGAGGAAGGCAAGCTCGAGGAAGTGTTCGGCACCGGCACCGCCGCCGTTGTCAGCCCCGTCAAGGAGCTGGACTGGGAGGGCAAGGTTGCCCTTATCGGCGAAGGCAAGATCGGCGAGCTGACCCAGAAGCTCTACGACACGCTGACCGGCATCCAGTGGGGCAAGCTGCCCGACACGAAGGGCTGGACGGTTCCTGTTGAGCCGCAGATCTGAGCTGCCAAACTGATTCAGATTCCATTTACGGCAGGGGATTTCCCCTGCCGTTTTGTTTGCCGGCTTGGAGCGGCTTGTCTGGCACATTGCACAAAGTGTGTCGAGCGTTCTTACACAGTTTGTACAAGTCTGTGCCTTGCAAAGCGGCAGAAAAAGGTGTACCATAATAGCACAAAGCAACGGCGCTTTGGATGACGGGATGACTGTCTCCAAAGCGCCGTTTTGTTTTGAAAAAGCGGAAGAATACCAGAGCGCCCCGGACCAGGCTTCGGTCCCATCAGTAGAGGGGTGGGTTTACCGGTTTTGGGCAAGCATCGGGGACGCTCTGTTTTTCTCCTTCTTTTTTATGAAACCCGGACGGTGCAGCGGTCGTCCGGGTTTTATTGTTTTGCGTTAAATTTTGAGAAAATGTCCCGACGGATGCTGGATCCATCGGGACATTCATGAATTATTTCAGACTGTCACATCTCCCACCAGCATACGTCCGGAAGGTTCAATAGCATAGACTGTGAACTTATGCAGCTTTTTGTCCTCCTGGGGTTTCTCAGGGGGAATGAGTTCTATTCCCTCCGCAGCGGGGCTGACAAAATGCATTTTCCGGTGTGCGGTCGTGGCGTGGGGTTTTTCATCCGGCAAAGACCAGGCCAGAACACCGCCGGGAACAGCACTTTTTTCCTGTTCCTGTGCTGTACCGCAGAAATCCGCAGGCAGCAGATGTTCGGTCCCGCCCACATAAAGGCGATACATATTCTCCCCCAGCGCGGGCATATGCTTGAGCCACACGGGAACACGGCGGGGGCACCCCGGCAGCAGGCCATTGCGGCGCGGCCGCATACACAGCGCGGTGTTATTCCAGGCAACGAGAAATTCATCGAGCGGCACGGCGGTCTCGGCATCAAAATCTTCCGTTCCCGCATAGGGGTCAATGAGCAGCGCCATCGCTTCCCCGTTGCGTGTGTCAAATCCGCGCACGGCGGCGTAGCGCAGCGGCGGAATCCCGGCGGCCTGCTGAGCGGGGGTGGACTCCAGCCCCACAATCACGCCGTACCCGGCCCGCACCTCGGCGCGGAGCATGGACAGCGAACCCCAGCACACCCAGCAGGGGAAGCCCCAAGTTCCGGCAGCCGCCGCGGCAAAGCTGAGGTTGCTGCTGTCCGTGCGGTAATCCCGCATGGCAAGGGCAAATTCCTCGGGCAGCAGGTCAGCGCCCCAGCGGTTGGTCAGACTGGCCAGGCAGATGGCCAAATCCATGACGGAGCGCAGCGCAGGCGCACGCCGCTCGACCACATAGGGCATCAGATGAAGCCGTGCATGGACGGGACGTCCGCCTGCCGGAATGACGTCCCGCGCGCGGACGCTCGCACAGAGAAGTGTCACGCAGGGGGAAACCTTCTCATCCTTCGTGTAGAGATAGATGCGAAGCTGGACCTGCGTGGCCGTCTTGCTGTCCAGGGTCAGGCTGTCCGTGCCCAGCACTACGGCACCTTTGGCACCGGGCTGTGCACCCTCCCGCGAGAGATAGGGGCTCCACCGGCCAAAGCCAAACCAACTTGTCCAGTTGCCGTCCACCATCACACGGGCCTGCGCTTCCACCGCCGTTCCCGGCGGGGTCCCGGCGTTCCAGCTGATCCGGAGTGCATCAAAGACCGGCATGGGAACGGCGGGGCTGGTATAGCACCCATAGGGAACGTGCCCGCCCGAAACAAGGTCCAGTACAATGCGGCCTTCCGAGATTGTCACATTGTCAAGATCTCCGCGCATGAACGCCTCAGTTTCATGCAGAACGAAGGTATTTTTTTCCATAAAGCTATCCGCCTTTACTGGTTTTCATGCTCCTGCATGACCGCCGCAATTTCCTCATCGCGCCGCTGGTTCAGCGTGTTCTCAAGATGGAACGCCTTGTCGAGCCCCGGGTAGATGGCAAGCAGCGATACCGTGGCGGGGAACCAGAACCCCGTCACAAACAGCAGGACCAGGGTATACGGCATCCAGAGCAGCGTCACACCCCAGTAGACTGCCTGAACTCCCACCGCAATCAGGGTGCGCGGGAGGAACCCAATGCAGAACAGCGCGGAGTTTTTAATCAGCCGGGGCAGCGGCACGCTGACCAGAACAATCTGCGCAAACGCGTAGGTACTGACGGCAAGAATAATCAGCACCGTAAGCACCACGCAGACCCACACGGCGGTGGGCACGTTTTCCATATCCGGCAGGGTATAGAGCAGGAACACCCACATTCCCAGCAGAAGCCCCGTCAGCGCACCGGGCAGCAGGGAGTCCTTCCAGTTCTGTTTCCAGGCCATGCGGTAGGTGTGCCACCAGTAGCACGGCTCGTCCCGCAGACTGCGCAGGATTGTGTCATACAGCCCGCACAGGAACGGCGCCGCAATCATCCCGCCGACTGCACCGCTCAAAAGGCACAGCGGCAAGCTGCCCGCCATGGTGCTGAGCAGCAGCGCAGCATAACCCGGCGCAAATCCCAGCACACAGAGGATGCTGGATTTGTAGAACGGCCAAAGGTCACGGCCGAGAATTTCAAAGAAACGGGCCACACCCACCTTGCGGTGATGGTCATCAAACTCTTCCGTCTCCTGCGGTTCGGCAGCGGCGGTGGAAATTTTATTTTCAGGTTCCATGGGGCGATTTTCTCCTCTGTCAAACATTTTACAATTTCTATGATAGCCTTTTTTGCCGTTTCTTGCAAGGCGGGAGAGTGCACGCGCCAAAATATTTTTACACTTCGTACACAATTGTATGGTATAATAGACAAAATTCAGGATTTTCAGGGGGAAATTGAAATGGCATGGGTTACCAAAGACAGCGTTGAGCAGTATGATCATACGCCGGAGCCGCCCAAGGAATACTCAAAGAAGGAAAAGACCGCCAACTGGTGGCACTATAACAAGTGGAAGGTCCTTGGAGCCATCCTGCTTATTTTATTAGCCATCTGGATTATCCACGATGTTGCCTTCCGCACCGAGCCGGATTACCGGGTGGCCTATGTCGGGCGTTCCGACCTGCCGATTGATACTGCCGAGGCACTGGAAACCGCGCTGGCCGCCTACGGTGAGGATGTGAACGGGGATGGTCAGGTTATTGTGGAACTGTGCCAATACAACATTGTCTATGGTGACGAGACCGAAAATGTCGATGCCTATTCCCAGATGGCGGGGGTGACCCGTCTCTATGCTGATTTGGACGGGTCGGACGGGCCTTACGTCTTTCTGGTCGAGGAGCCGGAGTCCTTTGTTGCCAGCACCGGCGCTTTGCAGTATCTGGATGGCACACTGCCCAGCGATGACGAAAATGTGCCGGATGACTGGCACAAAATGGTCTATCACTGGACAGATTGCCCGGTACTGACCGGACTGGACCTGGGCGAATACCAGGGTATGACCGTGCTGGATGACCTTGTGGGGAACAGTCAGGATCTTATGGCAAACCTCTATGTGGGACGCCGTGCGGTGTACACCGAAAAGGACCTTGAAGGTTTTGCCCCCGACATTGCGCTGTGGGACAAGCTGACCGAGTCGGCGGTTTCCACCGTGTCGGAGGACGAATGAAACGCCTGCGTCCCAAAGTCCCGCGCACCCCTCCCCTGCCGGATAATCCCTACCGCCGCATTTATACGGCCATGCCGGACCTGAACGAGCTGGTTCGTCAGGCCCGCGAACGGGAAAAGGCGGCCGGACGGATTGCCCCGGTGCCGGGCAATGACAAAAAAGACAAAGTCAAATAACAGCAGCCCGGCGCGGGGAAATCCCCTGCGCCGGGCTGTTTTGTTTTGGTTTTACAGTTCGATGTCCTGCAGACGGAGCAGAGCAAGGATATAAATCTTCAGTGCTTCGATGAGTTTTTCAAAGGGCGTGCCCTCGTTGGCGCCGTGCATCGGGCCGGCAAACTCCGGCAGTTCAATATCGGTATGCTCGGGACCAAAGCTCACCGCGAAGGGGAAATGGCGGGCGTAGGTGCCGCCGCCCATCGTGAAGGGGGTCTTGTTCTCCCCTGTCACTTCATTGTAGGTGCTGATAAGGGTCTGGATTGCCGGGCTGTCCGCTTCGATATAGAAGGGGACCTTGACCTCAACGTTCTCCAGCGCGGCGGCCGTGCCGCAGGCGGCTTTCATCGCAGCGGTCAGCGTATCGCCGTTGGTGGAGGTCGGATAGCGGCAGTCATAACTCTGGCGCAGGCAGCCATCCTGCATCTGGATGGTGCCGCCGATGATGGTCAGCGGCGTGAACACTTCATCCGCCGCCGCAATGCCCAGCGCACTGCCATCGGTGGAGGCGTGCAGGGTACGCAGGACCTTGAGGTAGGCAGTCTCTTCCGGGGTGCAGACACCGCTCTCGAGCAGGCAGTTGACAATCAGACCAATGGCATTGACCGTGCCTTCCGGCATGGCCGCATGGCCGCTCTTGCCCCAGCCGCGGATAATGGTGGTGCCGTTCTCCCCTTCTTCAAAGGTCACGCCGGGCGTTGTTTTGAACGCACAAGCGGGCAGGCGCACCGTGCAGGCCGCACGGTCGGGCACCGCATTGCGCGCCACGCCGCCCTCAAAGTTCACAATCACGCCGTCCTTGAAGGCGGGGCTGACAATCTCGCCGCTGAAACCGCCCTTCTCACCGTTGCAGACGGGGAACTCAGCATCCGGCGTAAAGCAGAACGCGGGCATGGGGAAATGCTCCTCATAATACTCAACATCGTGCATATGGGTTTCCTCATTGGTACCCAGCAGTGCACGGACGGGGTATTTGAGGGTGATGCCGCTGTCCTTGAGATACTTCAGTGCATAGAGGCAGAGGATGCTCGGGCCTTTGTCATCGGCCACGCCGCGGCCCAGCAGCCAGCCGTCACGCACGCGGACCGTGTAGGGGTCAGCATCCCAGCCGTTGCCCTCAGGCACCACATCGGTGTGGGTAATGGTGGCCAGATATTTCTGACCGTCCGCAATGGGGCCGGTCTGCGCCCAGCCGATATAGCCATCCGCATCATGGGTATCCAGCCCCAGCTCGGCGGCAATGGTCAGCGCAGTGTCCAGCGCATTTTTGGGACCGCGGCCAAACGGTGCGCCCGGTTCCGGTGTGCCTTCAACGCTCGGCACGGCAACCAGACGGGTAATGTCGCGCAGGATGTTTTCACGGTTTTGTTCCGCAAAGGCGTCAATGGACGCCCAACGAGGATCATTCATGGGGTTCCCCTCCTATTTTTGAATCTGACTCCATTATAACACGAACTGCAAAAAGTGCAATCCGGATAGTGACTTTCCTCCTGCACAAATCCGCCCCTGCTTTTTGCACGCAAGCACATACGTTCGGCAAATTTTATTGCGTTTTGTCAAAGTTTGTGATATAATATCCAGTCAGTAAACTATGCAGAAAAGGGAAAGGAACACACCGCTATGGGACTTTGGGCAGACGCCAAAAACATCCGGGACAAGGACCCCGCCGCCCGCAATGTGCTGGAGGTCATTTTGCTGTATCCGGGTTTTCATGTGCTGGTCACACACAAGATTGCGCATTTTCTTTATCAGCACAACTGCTTTTTCCTCGCGCGGCTAGTCAGTCAGCTGGCCCGTCATCTCACCGGCATTGAGATTCATCCCGGAGCCAAAATCGGGCAGAAGCTCTTTATTGACCACGGCATGGGCATCGTCTTTGGCGAGACGACCGAGATTGGTGACAACTGCACCATCTATCACGGCGTGACCCTTGGCGGCACCGGCAAGGACACCGGCAAGCGCCATCCGACCTTGGGCAACAATGTGCTGATTGGCGCAGGTGCCAAGGTTCTCGGCCCGGTCTATATCGGGGACAATGTGCGTGTCGGTGCCGGCAGTGTGGTGCTGAAAAACCTGCCTGCTAATGCCACCGCCGTGGGTGTTCCGGCCGAAGTCGTGCGCGTGGGCAACATCAAGTGCTGCCCGGCGGATGACCTTGACCAGCAGGCTCTGCCCGATATTTTGAGCAATCGCATCAACGCGCTCGAAGCACGGCTGAGCCGTATGGAGGCAAAGATTCAGGGTGAATATCCGCCGAACCAGACGGACGATGCCCCTGTGGTCAGCCCTGACACGGAGAAATTCCCTGAATAAAAATCCCCCAAAAAATAACAGTAAAACGGCCCGCAGCCGGAAGAAATTCCGCTGCGGGCCGTTTTGTTTTTCAGAAAGGACAGTTCCGAAATTTCAATTATTTTGCCACGCTTGTGCGCACAAGAGCGCGCTTGAGACGTGCCTGAGCAAGCTGAAGTTCGCGGTCATCCAGATTCTTCTGGGCAAGCGCTGCTTCAGCGCGGGCCTTGCTGGCCTCGGCGCGGGCCTTGTCAATCTGGTCAGCCCACTCAAAGGTGGTGGCCAGCAGATGACACTCCCCATTCATCATGCTGAGCATTCCGCCCATACAGGCGGCATGGCGGACCGTTCCGTCCTCCAGCACAACATGGGCATCCCCCATGCCGAGAGCGGTACAGTAGTCACTGTGGTGCGCGAGAATTGCCAGGTCACCGGTCATGGTGCGGCAGACCAGACGAACGGCCTCACCCTCAAAGGCAACACCGTCAGGGGTCATGATTTTCAGAGGGAAGGTTGCCATACCGGTCCCTCCTTACAGCTCTTTGGATTTGGCGAACACATCGTCAATGGTGCCGGACATCAGGAAGCAGCTCTCGGGGATCTTATCACACTCGCCGCCCAAGATCATCTTGAAGCCGCGCAGCGTCTCCTTGAGCGGGACATACTGACCGGGCATACCGGTGAACTGCTCCGCAACGTGGAAGTTCTGCGACAGGAAACGCTGCACCTTGCGGGCGCGGTTGACCGTCAGCTTGTCATCCTCGCCCAGTTCATCCATACCCATGATGGCGATGATGTCCTGCAGTTCCTTGTAGCGCTGAAGCACGCGCTGAACGGCACGGGCCACCTCGTAGTGTTCCTGACCCACAACCTCAGGCGTCAGGATGCGGCTGGTGGAATCCAGCGGGTCCACGGCGGGATAGATGCCCATCGAGGAGATCTCACGGCTCAGAACCGTGGTCGCGTCCAGATGCGTAAAGGTGGTAGCGGGGGCGGGGTCGGTCAGGTCGTCCGCGGGGACGTAAACCGCCTGCACCGAGGTAATGGAGCCTTTGCGCGTGGAAGTGATACGCTCCTGCAAAGCGCCCATCTCGGTCGCCAGCGTGGGCTGATAGCCAACGGCGGAGGGCATACGGCCCAGCAATGCCGAGACCTCGGAGCCGGCCTGCGTGAAGCGGAAAATGTTATCAATGAAGAGAAGCACGTCCTGATTTTTGACATCGCGGAAATATTCCGCCATCGTCAGGCCGGACAGTGCCACGCGCATACGCGCTCCCGGCGGCTCGTTCATCTGGCCGTAGACCAGGGCGGTCTTGTTGATAACGCCGCTCTCGGTCATTTCGCCGTAGAGGTCATTGCCCTCACGTGTGCGCTCGCCGACACCGGTAAAGACCGAGTAGCCGTTGTGCGCGGTGGCGATGTTATAAATCAGTTCCTGAATCAGAACGGTTTTGCCGACACCGGCGCCGCCGAACAGGCCAATCTTGCCGCCCTTGGCGTAGGGGCAAATCAGGTCAACAACCTTGATGCCGGTTTCCAGCATTTCGGTGTTGGATTCCTGCTCCTCAAAGCTCGGGGCGGGGCGATGGATGCTCCAGCGCTCCTCCGTTTTGGGGGCGGGTTTGTTATCCACCGGTTCGCCCAGAAGATTGAACACACGGCCCAGGCATTCCTCGCCCACAGGCACGGTGATGGGACCGCCGGTATCCACGGCATCGGCGCCGCGCACCAGGCCATCGGTGCTGGACATGGCAATGCAGCGTGCGACATTATCGCCGATATGCTGCGCCACTTCCACGACGAGTTTTTTGCCGTGGTTGTCCAGTTCAATGGCGTTGAGCAGCGCAGGCAGCTTTCCGTCCTCAAACCGGATATCCAGCACAGGCCCGGTGACCTGGATCACCTTGCCAATGTTTTGTTCTGGCATGAAATTCACTCCTTTTATTCCCCGGCACCTGCCACAATCTCAGTAATTTCCTGTGTAATGGCAGCCTGACGGGCGCGGTTGTAGTAAAGGTTCAGATTGTCGATCATCTCGGTTGCATTCTTGGTGGCGGAATCCATGGCCGTGCGCCGCGCGCCCAGCTCGCTGGCCACGCTCTCACATACGGTGCCGTAGATTACGCCGGCCAGATACTCGGGGATGATGGCGTTGAACACTTCCTCCCCGCTTGGCTCATAGAGGATTTGGGTGGGACGGCCCTCGCCCCGCTTTGGCTGCGGTGCATCGAAAGGCAGGACCTGCAGCACCGTGGCCGTCTGGGTGAGCATCGAGACAAATTGGGTAAAGCCAATCTTAATCTCGTCAAAATTCCCGGCAAGGAACTTTTCACACACCAAGCGCGCAATGTCAAAGCTGTCACTGACCGAGACATCGCCCACAACGGCAAAGCGGTCGGTCAGGATCTCGGCACCATGGTACTGAAAATGCTCCACTGCCTTTTTGCCGATGGGCAGGACGCAGAAATCCCGGTCCTGCGAATCAGCGGCTACGGCCTTGAACATATTGGAATTGTATCCGCCTGCCAGACCACGGTCGCCCGCAATGACGATATAGCAGGTCTTTTTAATCTCCCGCCGGGCCATGTAGGGGCTTGTGAAGTCGGTATTGGCGGCCGCAATGTCATAGAGCGTCTGGTAAAGGGTCTCAAAATAGGGGCGGCTCTGCTCCACCCGTTCCTTGGCGCGGCGCAGCTTGGAGGATGCCACCAGTTCCATGGCCTTGGTGATCTGCATGGTGCTTTCTACGCTTTTAATGCGCAGCTTGATCTCTTTCATCGATCCAGCCATGCGTGTACCCTCCTTTTAGTGTGATGCGCTGAACTGCGCGGTGAACGCCGTGAGGGCGTTCTTGAGCGCCTCCTCGATGTCCTTATCCCAACCGCCCGTCGTGCGGATGGTCTGCATGACCTGCGCAGCGGCGGCATCGGTATCCAGATATTCGTACAGGCTCTTTTCGTACTCGGCCACCTGTGCGGTCTTTACATCTTTCAGGAAGCCGTTGATGGTCGCGTAAAGAATCGCCACCTGCTTTTCCACCGGCACGGGCGAGTTGCGGTCCTGCTTGAGGACCTCCACGATGCGTTCGCCCTGCGCCAGACGCGCCTTGGTGTCCGCATCGAGGTCGGAACCGAACTGTGCGAAGCCCTGAAGTTCACGGTACTGCGAATAAATCAGCTTCAGTGTACCGGCAACCTTCTTCATTGCCTTAATCTGGGCATTGCCGCCGACACGGGACACCGAAATGCCGGGGTCAACGGCGGGCATAACGCCGGAGTGGAACATCTCGGTCACAAGGAAAATCTGACCGTCGGTGATGGAGATAACGTTGGTGGGAATATACGCCGACACGTCACCTGCCTGCGTCTCAATAATCGGCAGCGCCGTGAGCGAACCGCCGCCGTTCTCATCGCTCAGCTTGGCAGCGCGTTCGAGCAGACGGCTGTGGAGATAAAAGACGTCACCGGGATACGCCTCACGTCCCGGGGGACGGCGAATCAGCAAAGAGAGTGCACGGTAGGCCACGGCATGCTTGGACAAGTCATCGTAGACCACCAGCACATGACGGCCCTTGTACATGAAATACTCACCCATCGCGCAGCCCGCATAGGGTGCGATATACTGAATCGGGGCGAGTTCGGATGCCGTTGCGGCGACAACAATGGTATAGTCCATCGCGCCGTTGCGCTCAAGGTTTTCGACCAGGCTGGCCACGGTAGAACGCTTCTGACCGATAGCGACATAGATGCAGATAACATCCTTGCCCTTCTGGTTGATGATGGTATCGGTCGCAATGGTTGTCTTGCCGGTCTGACGGTCGCCGATAATCAGCTCACGCTGGCCGCGGCCAATGGGAATCATCGAGTCGATGGCCTTGATGCCGGTCTGGAGAGGCTCCTTGACGGGCTGGCGGTCGATGATGCCGGGCGCGGGGGACTCAATGGGACGGTATTCGGCCGCATCAATGGGGCCTTTGCCGTCAATGGGCTGGCCCAGTGCGTTGACCACGCGGCCGATGAGGGCTTCACCGACCGGCACCGACACAACCTTGCCGGTGCGCTTGATGATGCTGCCCTCCTTGATGCCGGCATCGGAGCCGAGCAGAACGATGGAGACGGAATTTTCCTCCAGGTTCTGGGCCATGCCGTATTCACCGTTCTCAAACTGGACCAGTTCGCCCGCCATGCAGTTGTCAAGGCCGGAGGCGCGGGCAATGCCGTCGCCCACCATGATAACGGTACCGGTCTCGCTCTGTTCAATGGCGTTCTCGTAGTGCTTGATCTGCGAACGGATGATTTTGGAAATCTGTTCAGGTTTCAATTGCACGGTTTGTTTCACCACTCATTCTTACAATACTGCGCCGCTGATTTCGCTGCGCAATTCTTCCAGGCGGCGGCTAACAGTGCCGTCCAGCCGTGTTCCGGCCAAATCAAGACGGATGCCGCCAAGAACTGCGGGGTCCACCTTGACGGTCAGGTCAATTTCCTTCCCGGTTTTGGCGCGGAGCTTTTCGGTCAGCTTTTCGCGCGCCGCATCGCTCAGCGGCACGGCCGAGACGGCGCTGACCTCCAAAATGCCGTGCGCCTCATTGTACCGCACGCGGTATGCCCGCGCACAGCCGGGCAGTTCGCGGATGGCGCCCTGCTCGCACAGCAGCTTGGCAAAGTTGACGGTATAGGGGTGCATCTGGCCGCCGAGTGCCTCATCGAGCAGCGCGGTGCGCTCCTTTTTGGGGACGCTGGGGGTGCTGAGCAGCTTGACATAAGCCGGCTCGTCAAAGATGCACTTTACGGCGCAGTCCAGCTCCTCCAGCAGCTGTTTTTCCAGATGCTCCTCCGCAGCCAGATCGTAGAGGCTCTCGCCATAGCGCTTTGCCAGATCGGTCACGATGCCTCACCTACATTCCGGATAAATTCGTCGATCAGGTCCTGATGGTCCTTCTCGTTGATTTCGCGTTCCACCACCTTGGATGCAATATCCATGGCGATGCCGCCAATCTCATTTTTCAGGTCGTTGACGGCCTTCTTCTTTTCCTGCTGAATATCGGCCTCGGCCTGCTGACGGATCTGTGCCGCCTGTGCCTGCGCCTGCCCTACCAGCTCCTCGCTGCGGGCGGCAGCGGTTTTCTGGGCGCTGGCAAGAATCTCGTTGGCTTTTTCCTTTGCATCGGCCATGTTCTGTTCGTACTCGGCCTTCATGCTTTCGGCTTCCTCGCGGGCGGTCTGCGCGGCCTGAATCTGTTCGTCAGCCGCGGCGCGGCGGGCATCCAGAACAGCCTTAATCTTATCGAGGAAGAACTTCTTGACGATAAGCATCTGAATCAGCAGGTTGCAGATTGTTGCAATCAGCGTGATTGGCTCGACCGCCACAAGGGATTGGTAAATTGTGGACATTCGGGAACCTCCTTCCCTTTGGAATAATAACGCGGGTGCGCGATTATGCGAGGAAGTTCATGAACATACCGGGCGCAACGAAGATGAGCAGCAGGCCGGTAACGAAGCCGTAAATACCGGTCGTCTCAGACAGAGCAACACCGAGAATCAGGGTGCTGGTGACATCGCTCTTGCATTCGGGCTGACGGCCGATTGCTTCACAGGCTTTGGCAACCGCGGTGCCTTCGCCGATACCGGGGCCGATACCTGCAATCTGGGCGAGACCTGCGCCGATGGCGCTGCCGGCAAGTGCAATACCTTTAGCCAAAATCTGAAAATCCATTGTGAAATCCTCCTAAAATATAATGTGAATGGGTTTTGCATTTTAAGGTGCGGTTCGGTCAATCCTCCCCGGCAGCCTGTTTGATAAAGATGGTGGTCAGCGTGCAGAAGATAAATGCCTGGATGCAGCCGCTGAACCAGTCAAAATAGAAGCTCGTGATGGCCGGGATACCGATATCCAGCCAGGGGAACTGTGCGGCAAGACCGCCTGTGATGAAGGTGAGCAGCGACAGCGCGCCCAAAACGATAAGGATGATGCCGGGGATTTTTCCTTTGGGCTTTTCGCCTGCTGCCTTGCGTTTGCGGGCTTTCAGCACCAGCAGGATGCCCGCGATAAAGATTGCGGCAGCCACCACGATGTTGGAGCCGAGCAGGTCAAACAGCGCATAGCTGGCCGCGGCCAGGGCCGCATAGATCAGTGCGCTGATAACTGTACCCGACAGAATGTTGCCAAAATGACGGCAGGCCATACTGATGGGGGTGAACAGCTCGGAAATCACGTTGATGGGAGCCATGAGGAAGATGGGGTCAAGGAAACTCTTGAGATAGCCGCCGATGCCGCTCGCCTTGATTTTGTGGTAGGTAATCAGCACAAAGACGACCAATGCCCAGCCCACTTCGGTCATAAGGTCAGCGGTGGGGCTCCAGATGCCCAGCAGGCTGATGAGGTTGGAGACGATACTGGTGATAAAGATAGCGCCCACCAGCGGGATATACTTGTCAAAATTGGTGCCCATATTTCCGTGGACAAAGTTGACCAGTGCCTCATAGATTGTCTCTGCCACTGCCTGCTTGCGGGAAATGTTGGTCACCTTCAGCCCCGAGCCGAGCACCACACAGGCGATTGTAATGATGGCCATGACGAGCCAGCTCACCACAAGGGTCTGCGTGATGTGAACGGTGCCGAACAGGGGCACATCGGTGAAGGTGTAAAGGATTTTTGCGCCGTTAATGGAGATATCCATTGGGTAAAATCACCTCTCTTGTTCGGGCGGCAGGCTCTGCGCCTGCTGCGCTCCCTCAGCCGGCGCGGCCTGGGAGTGCTTGCGCTCTTTGAATTGAAGGAACTGTATCACCACACGGGGGAAAAGCAGCGGCAGAACAGCTGCCACTACCTGCAGGGACGGGACAAGGAACGCCACGATGCACCACAGCCCCTGCAGAGCCAGACGGGCCGTGTAGCTGGTCTGGACGCGGGCCTTGACGGCGCCGGGATTGTCTGCTTTTTCGGCAGCGCTCTGCACGGTCAGGCAGAGCAGAGCAAAATTGCCGATGGCCACCAAAGATCCCGCCAATGCGCTGAACAGTACCTGCCAGAAAACCGACCGGTAGATTCCCGTGAGATGGAGCACAAGAAAAACTGCCACCATGACAGCGGAGCAAATCAGGGTGCCGACAGCGATATGATTGAGTTCTTTGCGGGATGCGGGCTGTAGTTTCATGAAAATGACCTCATCGTTTTAATGTTTGTCAAAACCGGTCGGGCGGTTTTGGGCATCGCGCTTGCTCTGCTTCAGCCACGAGGAAGCAAAGCTGCGGAAGGTTGCCGCCCCGGTCGCAAGGCCAAGCAGAATGGCGGGGAGCCAGATCCAGGCCGGCCAGCCATGGCTTGACACAAGCCAGTGAGCAAGCCAAAGAAAACATACCAGCGGAAAAAGCAGCGAAAAGCCAAGCTGCGTCACCCAGACAAGATGCTCCATGGCCTTATAAAAATCCTTCAATGGCCCTGCCTCCGTCCGGTGATTTCTCGCAAGTATTGTCATTAGTATACCGTATCGCTGCCTTTTTTTCAATTGTTTGCCCTAATTTTTTTCATGTCATTTTCATTTTTTTATCTATTGTGTTCACATTTCGTTCACAGAATATTTTTTGGAGTCCGGGTGCTACCCAACGGCAGCGGAATCTGTTATAATGGGGCCACATCAAAATATCGGGGGCCGAACCCACTGCACGCGGGATGCGGCCGGAAAGGACTGTTTCTGTATGAAAGCCGTCATCACTGTCATTGGACGTGACACCGTGGGTGTTATTGCCCGTGTGAGCGCCGTTTGTGCCGATCTGAATATCAACATTGAGGACGTGACCCAGAGCATTCTTCAGGATATGTTCTGCATGATTATGCTTGTGGATACAACCCGCTGCTCTGCTGCGCCCGCTGAGGTCCGTGCCCGCTTTGAGGCGCTTGGGCAGGAGATGAAGATGCAGGTCACGCTGACCCGTCAGGAAGTTTTTGACGCGATGCACAAAATCTGAGGAGGACGCCGGAGCATGAAAATCATCAACAGCGGTGATATTCTCGAGACCATCGAGATGTTCACCGAGGAAAATCTGGATGTCCGCACCGTGACGATGGGCATCAGCCTGCTGGACTGCATTGACCCGGACGGGCGCAAAGCCTGCGAGAAAATCTACAGCAAAATCACCCGCCTTGCGGGCAATCTTGTCCCGGTCGTTGACCGCATCAGCGCAGATTATGGGATCCCCATCGTGAACAAGCGCATCAGTGTAACGCCGATTTCGATGCTGCTCGGTGCCGCGCCGGATGCCGACCCGGTCTGGTACGCCAAAACGCTGGATGCCGCGGCCAAGGCAGTCGGCGTCAACTTTATTGGCGGCTACGGTGCACTGGTCCACAAGGGCTTCTCCGCCGGGGATGAGCGGCTTCTGAAAAGCATTCCCCGCGCGCTGGCTGAGACGGACATTGTCTGTTCGAGTGTCAATGTCGGCTCCACGAAATCCGGCATCAACATGGATGCCGTCGCGCTTATGGGCCGCGTAATCCGCGAAACCGCCGAACTGACGAAGGACAATATGTGCATGGGCGATGCCAAGCTGGTCGTGTTCTGCAACGCGCCGGAGGATAACCCCTTCATGGCGGGTGCCTTCCACGGTCCCGGCGAGCCGGACTGCGAGATTCATGTGGGCGTTTCCGGCCCGGGCGCCGTGCGCGCCACACTGGCCAAGCTGCCCAAGGATGCACCGATGGACGAGGTGGCGGAGCTTGTCAAGCGCACGGCGTTCAAGATTACCCGTCTGGGTCAGCTGGTCGCAAACCTTGCCAGCAAGGAGCTGGGCGTTCCTGCGGGCATTATTGACCTGTCCCTTGCTCCCACGCCGGCCATTGGGGACAGCGTTGCCAACATTCTTGAGGAAATGGGCCTTGAGAGCTGCGGCTGCTGCGGCACGACTGCCTGTTTGGCGCTGCTCAACGACGCCGTCAAGAAGGGCGGCGTGATGGCTTCCAACCATGTAGGCGGTCTGTCCGGTGCATTCATTCCGGTCTCGGAAGATGACGGCATGATCCGCGCTGCGGAGTGCGGGAGTCTGACGCTTGAAAAGCTCGAAGCCATGACGGCCGTCTGCTCGGTCGGTATTGACATGGTTGTTATCCCGGGCGATACCTCCGCCGAGGTCATCAGCGGCCTGATTGCGGATGAGGCCGCCATCGGCATGGTGAACAGCAAAACAACGGCCGTGCGCGTGATCCCGGCCATCGGTCACAAGGCGGGCGACGTGCTGGACTTCGGCGGTCTGCTCGGTCATGCGCCCATCATGCCCATCAGCAAGTATAAGCCCGATGTCATGATTCACCGCGGCGGCCGGATTCCTGCCCCGATGCAGGCGCTCAAGAACTGACCTTGTCTCTTTGCAGGATCGTTTTCTGCGAAGGCCAACGGATTGCCTGCCGGATGCAGGCAAAACATTACAGCAAAAAAGACCCGATGCGGAAAGATTTCCGCATCGGGTCTCTTTGTTTTATCAGAACAGCTTCTCTTTCATTTCACAATGCGTCACGAAAGAGGTGCGTCCCCGTACCGGGCAATCAGGCGTTGGCCTGAGCAGCGGCAACGGCGCAGGCGACGGTCATGCCGACCATCGGGTTGTTGCCGGCGCCGATGAGGCCCATCATCTCAACATGGGCAGGCACGGAGGAAGAACCGGCGAACTGAGCATCGCCGTGCATACGGCCCATGGAGTCGGTCAGGCCGTAGGAAGCGGGGCCGGCAGCCACGTTGTCGGGATGCAGGGTACGGCCCGTGCCGCCGCCGGAGGCAACGGAGAAGTACTTCTTGCCGTTCTCGATGCACCACTTCTTGTAGGTGCCGGCAACAAGGTGCTGGAAGCGGGTGGGGTTGGTGGAGTTGCCAGTGATGGACACCTCAACGCCCTCCGCCTTCATGATGGCCACGCCCTCGAGAACATCGTTGGCGCCGTAGCACTTGACGGCAGCGCGCTCGCCCTCGGAGTAAGGAATGGTCTCGACAACCTTCAGCTCACCGGTCTTGAAATCGTAATCGGTCTTGACGTAGGTGAAGCCGTTGATGCGGCTGATGATCTGAGCGGCATCCTTGCCCAGGCCGTTCAGGATAACGCGCAGGGGTTCCTTGCGGACCTTGTTGGCGGTACGGGCAATGCCGATGGCGCCTTCAGCGGCGGCGAAGGACTCATGGCCGGCCAGGAAGGCGAAGCAATGGGTGTCCTCATGGAGCAGCATAGCGCCCAGGTTGCCGTGGCCCAGGCCGACATGGCGCTGCTCAGCAACGGAGCCGGGGATGGTGAAAGCCTCAAGGCCCTCACCGATGGCAGCGGCGCAGTCAGCGGCGTTGGTCAGGCCGCGCTTGACGGCGATGGCGGTGCCCAGGGTGTAGGCCCAAACGGCGTTATCAAAGCAGATGGGCTGCACGCCGCGGATAATCTTATCGCAGTCGATGCCCTTAGCCAGCAGCATTTCGTTGCAGGCATCCAGGGATTCGAGGCCGTTGGCTTTCAGGCACTCGTTAATTTTGGGCATACGGCGCTCTTGAGATTCAAAAGTTGCCATGTTAAATTTCCTCCCTCTCTTATTCTTCGCGCGGATCGATATACTCCCCGGCGCCCGGCTCTGGAGAGACGCGGCCGTAGGTGCCGATGTTCTTCTCGTAAGCTTCCTTGGGGTCCTTGCCGTGACGGATGTCTTCCATCATCTTGCCCAGACGCACGAACTGGTAGCCGATGACCTGGTTGTCCTTGTCCAGAGCGGTCTTGAGGATGTAGCCCTCGGTCAGCTCCAGGTAACGGACGCCCTTGGCCTTGGTGGAGAAAATGGTGCCGGTCATGGAACGCAGGCCCTTGCCCAGGTCGTCAAGACCTGCGCCGACGGGCAGGCCGTTCTCGGAGAAAGCGGTCTGGCTGCGGCCGTAGACAATCTGCAGGAACAGCTCACGCATAGCAACGTTGATGGCATCGCAGACAAGGTCGGTGTTCAGAGCTTCCAGGATGGTCTTGCCGGGCAGGATTTCGCCGGCCATAGCGGCGGAATGGGTCATGCCGGAGCAGCCGATGGTCTCGACCAGAGCTTCCTCAATGATGCCGTTCTTGATGTTCAGGCTCAGCTTGCAGGTACCCTGCTGGGGTGCGCACCAGCCCACGCCGTGGGTGTAGCCGCTGATGTCCTCAATTTTATAAGCCTTGACCCATTCACCCTCCTCAGGGATCGGGGCGGGGCCGTGTTTGGGTCCCTTTGTGATCGGGCACATATTGTTGACCTGTGCGGAGTATTCGATCATAATATTCTCTCCTTTGCATTTTTGTGAAGCTTTTCACAGCTACCATCATTATAAAGGGTTGCTTCCTTTTTTTCAAGATGTTATTTGCCGCTAACCGGCAGTTTTTGCAGATTATCCACATTCCGGCCCGCCGGGCGGGGAATTTCCGTGGTTCCTCACAGCAGGAACCAGAAAATCACGTTTCTCACGCCCCCTGCCGCCGCCATACAGAGCAGCGCGGCCGCCGTGATCAGCGCACGGCGTTTGGCGGTCTGCCCGCGGGGCACCTGCGCAGGCGCAGCCGCCTTTGTTTTTTTGCGGCGGGATGGTCTTGACTGCACCGGAGCAGGTTCGGGTGCCTGCGGTGCGGTGAGCGCCGCAAGCAGCGCAAAGAGCAGCATGACGAGCGGAAACACTGCGCACACCCGGATGGACACCGCCGCCTGCGCCAGATAGCTGCACAAGGCCAGAACGATGGGTGCCGCGCCGGGGCACTGCCAGCCGCGCAGTCCGCGGACGAGATGGGAACCCGCAAACAGCCCCCACGCCCCCAGCCCCAAAAGCCCGGTCGTGAGCAATTCTTCAAGGTATTCATTGTGTGCCGCGTAGAAGGTAGCGATGCGGGGCGTCATGCCTTCGCCCGCCCAATCAGCCACGGCAGCGTGCATGGAGCCGGGTCCAAAGCCAATCAGCTTGCGCCAGAACGGTGCCTGTGCCCAGGTCGATGCGCTCACCCGCCAGGCGGTGCCGCGGTAGGTGCCCCAGTCATCACTGAACACCAGCAGATTGTGAAGCCGTTCGGGCAGCGGCAGGCCGGGCAGCAGATTGGCCAGCAGGACCGCCAGCACTGCGAAAATCAAAGCCAAGACTGTCAGCACCCGACCCGGCTTCCAGAGTGGGACCTCCGTCTTTCCTTTTGTGGCACGAGCGGCGAGAAGCGCCCAGAAAATCAGGCAGACGAGCACCCCCGTCACCGCAGCCGGCCGCGCGCCAAACTTTGCCAGCAGTGATGTTCCGCCCTGCGTATACACCGAAGCGCGCATGGCGTGCATCCATCCCGCCCAGGCAAAGAAGGCGGCGCCGAGGAGAAGCATCCGGCGTAAGGTTCGGGTGGTGAAGTCCTTTTGGCAGACCATCACCATGACGGCCGCGGCAAGGCCGAGGGTTAAAGCCTCAGAGTCAACAACCGCCAGTGCAAGGGTGCCAAACACGGCGGGAATGCCGTAAAGGGCAGCCTTTTGGACGGACTCCGCGTTCAAAAAGCACCAGAACACGATGGGCAGCGCGACAGCGAAGAAGCTCGCGTTGAAGTCCTTCTGACCGAGCGTTGAAAAGAACTGTGCCCGCTCATGGACAGCCGTGTTCTCATAGGCGCCAATCAGGTCAATGTTAAAAATATTGAGCGTGTAAAGCACCGCTGCAATGGATGCCGCCGCGCCGATGCCGAAAAAGAGCAGGTCCAAATCCGTCCCGTCCGCATAGCTGCGCACGCACAGGTAGCCGGCCGCGGTGAAAAGGACCATCATCAGTCCGCCGTAATAGCCGCCCAATCCCCAGAGTGAAGCGTGCGGCGAGAGGGAAAACACCGTGGCAATTAACGTTGCCATGACAAAAGCCGCCAGACCGAGGAGCGTTGGGTCCCGCCGCGCATCGGAAAACCGCCCGGCCGGTGCGCGGGCACCAATGGCGGTGCAGGCCCCCAGCCAGAGAATAAACAGCAAAAACAGTGTAAAGCAGGCCGTGAACTTGGTCACGCCAAGGTTGGAAAATTGTTTGATATACAGCGGATAAAAGCACAGCACCGCCATAAGGAAAGCGGCCGTGGAATTTTGGGTCAGCCGCGCAAGCTTACCGGGCATAAAAGGTCAGCACCTCCCAGGGGAAATTGTTTCCTTTTATTTTATCCGCTTTGCCGCCTGTTTTCAACTGCCAAAACAGGTTTTACAAAGGCAACGCAGATTCCGCCCGCCGCAGCGCTGATACCGGCCATCCAATGCCGTGCCTGCATGGACAGTGCCTGACTGCCCGCGTAGCTCAGCAGGCTGCCCGCACTCATCCCAAGCGAGAGAAGCCCATAATTTACCCCCGCCCAGGCCAGGCCGAACAAATCCGAGTTGAACGCCGGCTGGACGGCCGCGCCGCCCGAATAGCAGAACGTCAGCAGGCAGTAGGCCGCCGCCACCCACCACCCCTGCGCAAAGGCAAAAGCCGCTGATCCCGCCGTCAAACCGCCGTAGAGCGCATACAACACGGGTTTGCGCCCGGCGCGGTCGCTCACCGCCGGGGCAATCAGCCGCCCTGCGGCGCTTGCCGCACTGCCGAGAACCACACAGGCTGGCGCTAAGGATTCCTCCATTCCCCGCTCGGCGGCAATGGTGAGGATTTCCGGGCTGAACAAAAGCACCGGCGGCGCGGCCAGCGCTACGGCCGCCAGGCAAAGTCGGTATTGCGGCGTTGCGGCCATTTGGCGCGGGGGCAGACCCTGCGGCCGGGGAGCGTTTGGTTTGGCAGGCGGGTTTTTGAGCACGGCAGCCCCGGCGCCGCAGACGGCCAGCACTACCGCGCCGAGCACCGCAAAGCAGATCCGCATCCCCCACCGTCCCCCAATGCCCCGGACAAACACCGTCAAAAATGCACCCGACAATCCCATCGCTGCACCGCTCACGCCAACTGCAAGACCTTTGCGGTCTGCATACCATTTCTGTGCACAGGCCAGCGCGGATGGTGCCAAAAACGCACTGCCCATCCCAGCCGGGACACTGTACGCAAGCACAAAAAGCCCGGCACCGCCCCGCGGCACCAGTGCCGCCGCCAGTGCTGCGCCGCTCAGCAGTCCGGTTCCCCAAAGTGCTGCAAAGCGCGGGCCCTTGCGGTCCTGCAGCCACCCGCCGACTGCACATCCCACACCGTACCCTGCGACCAAAACGGCGAAGGCCAGCGTTGCCTGCGCGCGGGTAAAGTCATAGGTTTCCATCACAGGCTGCTGGAACACACCCCACGCGGCCGGGATACCGGTCAGAAGCTGCATGGCAGCACCGGCGGCAAGAATCTTGGGGTTTGACTGTCTCTGCGCCATTTTTCCGCCCTCCTTTCTGCGGTTAGTATGTCCATTCCGGTTGACAAAACAGGGGTGGACGGATATGATAATAGAAGAATTTTATCCGCCGGATATACTACAAATCGTATATTATGCAGCGTTAAATCCATTTTGTTTTGGAGGAATAGACAATGAAAACACAGCCGTTAAAGGGAATGCGGGACCTGCTGCCGAAAGAGCAGGCTCTGCGGGATTATATTCAGGGGCAAATTCTGGACACCTACCGTGCCGCAGGATTCCAGCGCATCTCCACCCCCATTTTGGAGGACATGGAGAACCTGGATAAATCGGATGGCGGCGATAATCTGAACCTGATTTTCAAGGTTCTCAAGCGCGGCGACAAGCTGGAAAGCGCACTGCGCTCCGGTGACGAGAAAGCGCTCTCGGATATGGGTCTGCGCTATGACCTGACGCTTCCGCTCTCCCGCTATTATGCCGCCAACCGCAACGAACTGCCCAACCCGTTCAAGGTCATTCAGACTGACCGGGTCTACCGTGCCGAGCGCCCCCAGAAGGGCCGTCTGCGCGAGTTTGTTCAGTGTGACATTGACATTCTGGGCGATTCCAGCCCCAACGCCGAGGTGGAACTGATTGATGTGACCGCCCGCGCGCTGCTGCGCATCGGTTTTACCGGCTTTACCGTCAACATCAACGACCGCCGCATCCTGCGTGCGATGCTCGAGAAGATGGGCTTTGCGCAGAGCGAACTGGATTCGGTCTGCATCAGCTTTGACAAACTGGACAAAATCGGCGCGGACGGCGTGAAGGCCGAACTGCTTGAAAAGGGCTTTGCCTCCGGTGCGGTGGAAGCGCTGGATGCCTTCCTGCGCGCAGGGGACTTCAGCCTGGAAGCAGTCTCGGCCCAGGTCGGGGACGAGGAACTGACCGCTGATCTGCGCTATGTGATGACCTGTGCCGAAAAAGCCGCGCAGGGACGCTACGCCATTGCCTACGCGCCCAGCCTTGTGCGCGGTCAGGGCTACTACACCGGCATGGTCTTTGAGGTCACCTGCCCGCAGTTCAGCGGCGCGGTTGCCGGCGGCGGACGGTATGACAACATGGTTGGCAAGTTCATCGGCCAACAGGTTCCGGCTGTTGGATTCTCGATTGGCTTTGAGCGCGTCTGCGGCATCCTGCTTGAGCAGGGGTACGAAATCCCGGGCGCCAAGCCCCGCATGGCACTGCTCTACCTGAAAGAGGCGGACTTTGCAGATGTTCTGGCCAAGGCGGAAACGCTGCGTGCCTCGTATGATGTAACCGTTCTGCCCCAGGCCAAAAAGCTTGGCAAGCAGTTTGGCACCCTTGAAGCCGCCGGGTACAACGCCGTGGCGTTTGCCGATAACGACGACATTAAGCTGCTGGGTCAGCGCTGAAAACAGCGCCGGGACGCCTGAACGCTTTTGAGTGAACCCACTATTGAATAACGCAAAACACAGGGCAGGAACCCCAAGGGGTTCCTGCCCTCCGCCGTGGTCTGCCTGGTTTGGCTGGTCAACCTCTCGGTTTACTGCGCTGAATCCACAAAATGCTCCAAAGCTGTAAGCAAAAAGTCCTGACAGGCAATCCATACAATCCATATAAAAGTCCCGCCCGTTCCGGTATGCAGCCGGAGCGGGCGGGTGTTTTTATTGCGGTTCTGGGTAGGGGTAAAAGATTGCCTCGGACAGTTTGAGCGCTGTGCCGGGGTCTTTGAGCGCATGGGCCCTGCCGTTCCACCAGACGGTGTTTTCCGAAGCCTGCACCTCGCAGGCCGTGCCATCCGCAAGGAGGTAGGTAATGCTCAGCACGGGTTCTTCCGTCTGCGGTTTGGCAAGCGGCTTGTAGGCCAAAAAGCCGGTCATCTTGACGGCCAGTTCGATGTTTTCGGCATCCGCAAAGGTCTGCTCCTTGCCGCGCACCGTGCAAAGTACCGTGACCTGCCGCACGTCCTCAGCCCCGGGGACGTCCCACAGCGGTACGCCTTTTACTGCCGTCTGGCCAATCAGGGTACCCACAAAGCAAAACAGGAAGATTTTGGCCCATTGCAGCAGTGTATGCTTTATATTTTTCATACCCATTTCCTTTCACAGTTTTCGGCTGTGGCTTCTTTATAAGGTGTATAGCATAGTTTCGCACGGTCTGTCAAGTTTTTTTGATATAAAAATGTAACGCACGGCGGTATTTTTCCGTGTTATACTGATGAAAAGACCTTCCAGTTTTTGTCAAACAGAAAAAGAAGCGTGAATGACCGTGAAGAAGTTTTTATCCAACCGGCCTTTCCGGGCCATCCTGCGGGCTGCGGCAATCTGCACAGCCCTGTGTCTGACACTTACCGCCTGCGGTGCCTCATCGGAGGCACCGTCACAAAGTTCGGCCGCCGTGTACGATGCCGCTGAAGAAAAGGCATCCGATGCCTATTCCGTTGGCACAACAGGTGATGCCGGTGCGGCGGCGGGCGGTAATTCCGCTCTGTACCCACAGGGCGCAGCGGAAGGGCGCAAAATCATCTATACGGCAGACCTTTACATGGAATCCATCGACTTTGACACAGCGCGCACGGCACTGCTTGACGCTGTGACCGAGTGCGGCGGGTACCTCGAATCCACCGACCAGGGCGGACGCGCCGAGAGCGGCAGCCGGTACATCTCCTGCACGGCCCGCATCCCGACCGATCGGTACCGCAAGTTCCTTGAGTTTGCCGGGGAGTGCGCGAACGTGCGCAGCCTCAGTGAGAACACGCAGGACATCACCACAAGCTATGTGGATGTGGAAGCGCGGCTCACGGCGCTGAAAGCCCAGCGCGACCGCCTGAACGCACTGGCCGAAAAGGCCGAAACAACCTCCGACCTTTTGGAGATTGAGAGCCAGCTTTCCGATGTTCAATACCAGATTGAAAGCTACACCGCCAAACTGCGCGTGATGGATGACCAGGTAGAATGCTCCACCGTGAACATCTATCTGGATGAGGTGCGCAGCCTCACCCCCACCCCCGTGACCTTCGGTGAACAGCTGCTCACCGCCGTGCAGCGTGGCTGGAACGATGCGGTGGACGGCGTTCAGGGGCTGATCATCGGCCTTGTCTCGATTTGGCCGCTTCTTATTTTGCTGGCCGTGGTGCTTGTCATTCTGCGCCTGACCCGTCCGTGGCGGCGTGCCCGCAAATCAAAGCCCTGCGGCAAACTGAAGCAGGACCTTGACGCGCCGCAGCAGCCCGAAAACAAGTAATTGCCCCAATATCCACAGATAACCTGAGATAACGAATCCGCCCCCGCCGTGCATTGCAGCCACGGCGGGGGCGGAGTTTTATTTGCGGTTTTATTCCGGCTGGGTCAGCGCGATGGAAAGGTCACGCAGCTGCTGCTCGTCCACGAGGTCGGGCGCGCCGGACATCGGCTCGCTGGCGTTCTGCACCTTGGGGAAGGCGATGACATCGCGGATGGAGTCCTTCTTGAGCATCAGCATCACCATACGGTCAAGACCGTATGCCATGCCGCCGTGCGGCGGTGCGCCGAACTTGTAGGCATCCATCAGGAAGCCGAAGCTCTCGCGGGCTTTCTCCTCGGTGAAGCCGAGGGCCTTGAACATCCGGTCCTGAAGAGCCGGGTCATTGATACGCATCGAGCCGCCGCCCATCTCGACACCGTTGAGCACGATATCGTATGCCACGGCATGGCAGGCACCGGGGTCGGATTCCACCTTGTCGATGTCCTCCGCCTTGGGCAGCGTGAAGGGATGGTGCATGGCCATCCAGCGGCCCTCAGTCTCGCTGTACTCAAAGAGCGGGAAGTCCACAACCCAGAGGAAGTTGAACTTATCGGGGTCAATCAGGCCGTATTTGCGGCCGATTTCCAGACGAACCTGGCCGAGTGCGGTGCAGGCCTTGACCCAGTCCGCATCGCTGACGATGAGCAGCACGTCACCGACTTCGGCGTTCAGGGTCTTGTAGAGCGTAGCCTTCTCCTCCTCGGTGAGGAACTTTTCAAAGCTGGAGGTCGTGCCCTCCTCGGTCAGGCGGCTGAACGCCAGACCTTTGGCGCCGTAGGTCTTAGCAACCTCGCCCAGCTTGTCAATGTTCTTGCGGGTGAGTTTGGAAGCCAGGCCCTTGGCATTGATGGCGCGGATGGAACCGCCCGCCTCAAGAACGGCAGCAAAAGGCTTGAACTCAGTGCCGTCAAACACATCGGTCACATCGACAATCTCAAGGCCGAAGCGGGTATCGGGCTTATCGGAGCCGTAGCGGCCCATTGCCTCATCCCACGGCATACGCGGGAACGGCGTCTCGATATCAATGTTCAGGACTTCTTTCCACAGCCGCTTGAGCAGACCTTCGTTGATGGTCATGATATCATTCTCATCCACAAAGGAGAGTTCCTCGTCCACCTGGGTGAACTCGGGCTGACGGTCGGCGCGCAGGTCCTCGTCACGGTAGCAGTGCGCAAGCTGGAAGTAACGGTCAAAGCCGGAAAGCATCAGGATCTGCTTGTAAAGCTGCGGGCTCTGCGGCAGAGCATAGAAATGGCCCGGCTGTACACGGCTGGGAACAAGATAGTCGCGCGCGCCCTCGGGCGTGGACTTGATGAGGGTGGGCGTCTCAATCTCGGTGAAGTGATTCTCGGTGAAGTAATTGCGGATAATCTGCATAATCTTGCTGCGCAGCACAATCGGCTCATGCATCGAGGGACGGCGCAGGTCGAGATAGCGGTAGCGCAGACGCAGGTCATCGTTGACATTGATGCCGTCCCGAATCTCAAAGGGAGGGGTCTGGGCTTCGCTGAGGATGCGCAGTTCGCTGACGTACAGTTCCACATCGCCGGTGGCGATTTTATCGGTCTTGGCGGCGCGCTCACGCAGAACGCCGCGGCAGATAACCACATACTCGCTCTTGAGGCTCTCCGCCTTGGCAAAGACCTCTTTGGGCGTATCCTCATCAAAAACAAGCTGCAAAATACCGGTGGTGTCCCGCAGGTCGGCAAAGATGATGCCGCCCTTATCGCGGGCGCGGGCAATGGAGCCGCAGACCGTCATCTGTTCGCCGGCATTCGCCATGCTGACTTCGCCGCAGTAGTTGGTGCGGCGCAGGCTGCCCATCGTTTCCATAGATGATTCCCCTTTTCTCTACTTATTTGACATCTTATTATACAGCCCCGCGCTGTGTTTTGCAAGCGCAAAACGAAAGGATTGTGCGTCACACGGCAAGTTCCTGCCCATCTGCGCACCGCCCCGCCATCACCAAGCGAACGGGGCCGGCGCGCAGGGGGAAAATGGGAAGAAAAAAATGGATCCTCTATACAAAATACAGCTGTGGATTGTATCCGTTTCTGCGGTAATTTTGTAACAGTGCTCACAAAAGTGAGTGCCCGCTTTTGCAGTTTTATTGTAGTCAAAAAGTAGTCAAATCAAAATTTCGGCAAAAAGAAAAACCGCGCAGGAAGCTGTTTTCAGCGTTCCTACGCAGTCTTTTTAAGTGCGCTGGAAGGGACTCGAACCCCCGGCCTTCTGATTCGTAGTCAGACACTCTATCCAGCTGAGCTACCAGCGCACATATTTTGCTCGGTGAGCTGTCAGCTCATTTCCGAGTGCTTAATTATTATAGCACAGGAAAGAAGAATGTCAACACTTTTTTGGAATTTTTTCTTGAATTTTTGCGGTTTCGTTTTCCGCGGCAATCAAAACCACCCGTTGAACGGGTGGTTTGAACAGGCCCTATAAGGGCCTATCTCCTGTGGTCGCTCCCTAAAGGGAGCACTGAAAAGTCTGGCAACCACACTCTTACCACGGGCCGCCCCCTACTCGGGGGCACTTTT
>JAQXGE010000003.1 GCA_029006135.1 Oscillospiraceae bacterium
AACGTGCAGCGTGGTCAGGCAGTAGCCGAAGGCGTTGGAGGTTGCAATCAGAATCAGAACGATGGACAGCGTGTTGACACATTCATCGAGTTCTTTCCAGACACCCTTCCAGTCGAGGCCTTTGTAAACAAACACCGACACAAACAGAGAGTAGATAACCGCGATAGCAGCACTCTCGGTCGCGGTGAACCAGCCTGCGACAACGCCAATCACGACGATGATGACAGCGCCGAGTGCCCAGGCGGATTTGCCGAACTGTTTGACGAAGCTGATCAGGTTGAATTTATCGCCCTTGGGGTAGTTTCTCTTGACAGAGATGATGTAGGAGCCAATCATCAGGCAGATGGCCAGCAGAGCGCCGGGGGCGTAGCCTGCCAGGAAGAGGCTGCCCACGCTGATGCCGCCCGCGGTGGTCGCGTAGATGACCATGTTATGGCTGGGCGGGACGAGCAGACCCTCGCAGGAGGAGGTGATGGTGACGGCGGTGGAGAAGTCATCGTCATAGCCCTGATTGACCATCATGGGGATCATGATGGAACCGATGGAGGCGGTATCGGCGGAAGCGGAACCGGAAATGCCGCCGAAGAAGAAGGATGCCACGATGTTGACCATGGCCAGGCCGCCGCGCATCCAGCCCACGCAGGCGTTTGCCAGCGCAATGAGCTTATCACTGATGCCGCCCGAGCCCATGAGGACGCCCATTGTGATAAAGAACGGGACCGCCATCAGGCTGAAGGACGAGATGCCTTTGACCATCTGCTGGCAGAGCGTGGTAAAGCTGAGCCCTTGGGATGCGAGGCAGAAAATGGTGGACAGGCCTACCGCGTAGGCAATGGGGAAGCGCAGGAAAATCATAATGAAGAAGCTGCCAAGCAGCACCGTGATTGCAAGAACATTCACATCCATTACTGCTCACCCTCCTTCACAAAAAAAGATTTGATATCGTTGTAAAGACGTTCAATTTCAAAGATAATCATTGCAACGCCGGCCAGCGGGATGGGGAAATACATCCAGAAGCGGGACAGCCAGGGCATCGAAACATAGGTGCCGCGGGAGCCGAGCGTGGTGGTGTAATTCCAGCCGTAAACCAGCATGATAATGCCGAGCACCATCACGCAGACATCCGCCAGCAAATCCAGCGCTTGGAGGACTTTGCGGGGCAGGTAGGCATCAAACGCGGTCATGCGGATGTGGGCGCCGCGGCGGATGGCCAGTGCGGCAGAGAGGACCGCCATGTAGCTCATCAGAGTCAGCACGACTTCCTCGCTCCAGGACGGGTCAGGGATAAAGGGAACATAGCGTCCCAGAACGGAGAAACTGGTGATGCAGATATCCGCAATCAGCAGCAGCTTACAGATTACCAAAACGATTTTATAGGTCCAGTCATAGATAGGCCGGATTTTGTCAAGCTTGGAAAAGATTGCCGGCATAAGCAATGCCCCTTTCTTGGCTTTTTTTGGTCCGGCAGTATCGCGCCATCCTGTGCCCCGGCGTTTGCGTCAGGCAATGCCCGGGCAGGGTGGCGGCAGGGTGCTGCCTTTATGGAATCTTAATGTTTTTCTCTTAAAAAGCGCGGGGAACAACTGTCCCCCGCGCCCCGAACCTCTAAATTGTGTGCGGGAATCAGCCCAGAGCAACGATCTGCTGATACAGATCCTCGTAACCCTTGGTGTTCTCAGCGATGACGTCGGCGCACTTGTCAGCCAGAGCGGCCTTCTGGTCGTCGGAGACTTCGACAACGTTGCAGCCGCTGTCCTTCAGTTCCTGAAGAACCTTGGCTTCTTCGTCAGCGGACAGCTTGGCGTTGAAGTCCTGTGCATACTTGCCGGCTTCCATGATGCAGGCCTGCTGGTTCTCGGTCAGCTTGTTCCAAGCATTGTCAGAGATGACAACCTGGATAGCGCCCAGCGTGTGGCCATCCAGAAGCAGCGTGTTGGCGACTTCGGGGAAGGCGTTGGACTTGTAGTTGGCAATGGGCTGCTCAGCGCCGTCAACAACGCCGGTCTGCAGAGCAGAGTACAGTTCGCCGAAGGAAACAACGGTCGGGTTGGCACCCAGAGCCTCGACCATGCCGTTCATAACAGGGTCATTGGAAACGCGCAGCTTCATGCCGGCCAGGTCATCGGGGCTGCTGATTTCCTTGACGGTGAAGAAATGACGGAAACCTTCCTCGCCGTAGAAGACACCGCGCAGAGGCAGACCCACCTCCTGGGGCTCATTCAGGAAGTCAGCGGCCATATCGGAGTTAGCGAAAGCCCAGAAATGGTCACGATTCTTGAAGGTGTAGGGCAGGGACAGCAGAGTGGCCTTGCCGCAGCCGTAGCTGGACAGAGCGAATGCGGAGATACGGGACATATCAATGGTGTCGCCGCCGCCGAGGATGTTATCCAGAACGTCATTCTCGGAGCCGAGGACGCCGGAAGCCTGCAGGTCGATCGTGATGGAACCGCCGGACAGCTCTTCAACCTTCTCCTTGAAGGCGCTGTCGGTCTGGCCAACGATGGTATCAAGCGGGTTGACCTCGGCCATGACGAGGGTCACTTTGGGGTCATTGGCCGCGGCGGAAGCATCGCCGGCAGTCTCAGCGGCACTGCTTGCAGCAGTGGAATCTGCGGTAGACTCAGCAGCGGAAGAAGCGGAAGAGCTGGCACTGCCGCCACAGGCAGCCAGGCTCAGAACCATGCTCGCAGCAAGCAGAGCAGAAAGAATCTTTTTCATGATAGGTAATTGTCCTCCTTCAATGTGTTTGTGCCGTCCTCTCCCACAAAACGGCGCGCCAAACCGACGACCAGCCGTACACCGCGCTCTGCCCGCGGCCGGTCGTCTGCCGCAGCGGAGGGTGGGATGATGTACGGTCAAAATCAACAATATTACTCTATCATGTTCGTTTTTTGTTCACAAGATGTTTAAAAAAATGTGCTTGAGATTCAAAAAATGTGCAAATCTCTCCGAGGAAACCTGCACAACTTTTGAGCATTTTATTTGGCAGTTATGACAAATTGGGGCAGATAAAATGAAACGCTGTGCTCCGCTGAGCTGCCCGCGGCGGCGAGTGGTATTAAAGATAAACGGCAGGCTACCGTAAGGCTTAAATTCCCTCAGTCAGCTCTCGCTGACAGCTCCCCTTGCTTCAAGGGGAGCCTTTTCTCTATTTCCCGCAAAGCCGCATTGATGCGTCAAAATCAGGACTCACGGATTTTATTCACGATTTCCAGCTCCTCCTCGGTGAGGTTTTCGTATATCACCGCCATCAGCTGACGCATCTCGGCCGCATCCGCCTCGGTGGGAACGGTGACGACAACACCTTTTTCAAGCATTTCTTCCCGTGCTTTTTCCTCGGTCTCTGCCCAAAGTTCCCTCTCATACAGAGCCGACTCTTTGGCGCATTGGCAGAGGATTGTGTAATAGTCAGGGTTTACCGCTATGACCGCATCCACAGCCACCGTGCTCATAATCTGCATCTCGGGTACGCGGGTGTGTTCGTCCAGATAAACGTAGGGCGCGCCCTCATAGTGCCCCGTGGACGCATAGCTGGGCCAGTTGTTCTCGGCTCCGTCCACTTTGCCGGACATGATGGCCGAGTAAACATCATTGTAGGCAATCTGTTCGGGGATGGCTCCGAGCGCTTTCACAATCTCACCGATTGTCTCGTTTTCCTGAACACGGATGCGCAGACCCTTAAAATCCCCGAGCGTTTGAATCGGTTCACAGGTATAAAAGCTGCGCGCACCCGCGTCAAACCAGGAAAGCCCCACAATTCCATCCCGCCGGGTCACCGTGAGAAAAGACGCTCCAATGTCGCCGTCCAGCACCCGCCACATCTGGTCGGAGTCCTCATAGAGATACGGCAGCTGAAGCACAGACAGGTCCGGGCATTTCACCACCATTGCCCCGAGTGAGGTGCGCGCAATATCGATTCCGCCGAACTGGACCTGCTCGAGGACACTGGATTCATCCCCGAGTTCTCCATCCGCGTAGACCCGCACCCGAATGTTGCCCTGCGTGCGCTGTTCCACCAGTTCGGCAAAATATCGTGCGGCCCGGGTGGTGGGATAGTTTTCAGGCTGGTTTTCGGCATAGCGCAGAATCAGCTTGGGCTGGTCCTGCGCCGATGCGCTGCCGCCGCAGCCCGCAAGAAGTACCAAAAGCACAAGAGCTGCCAAAACCCGGCAGGGGTGCTTATTCATCGGGAATTTCCCCCTTTCCGGCGATACTCGGTGGGGGTCATGCCGGTCTTTTTCTTGAAAATGCGGGCAAAATAGTTTGCGCTCTCATACCCCACCAAGCTGGCAACCTCGGCAGTGGAGCGAAGCGGGTCATTCAGGAGTTCCTGCGCCGCCTGAATGCGCAGTTCGTTGAGGTAATCCACAAACCCAACCCCGAAGCTGCGCTTGAACATCACCGAGAAATAGGACGGGCTCATCCCCAAAATCTCACTGACGGAATCCAGCGAAATATCGTACATATAGTTGTGCTGGAGGTAATCCTTGACCTTGCTCATGGTCAGACTGACCTTGTCGCTGCTGTCCGTTTCCGCATTGCTGTCCGGCATCTCCATCTGGCTTGCACCGTTCCGGGCCAGTTCCGCAAGCTGACGCTCTGCTTCTGCCTGTGCGGCAACGCGGCGCACGGCTTTCTCAACGTCCTGAGCGTCTACCGGTTTGAGAATGTAATCGCTGGCCCCGAGCCGAACCGCCTCATGGGCATAGCTGAACAGGCTGTACGCCGTGACAAAGATGATTTTTATTTCGGGACGCTGTTCTTTCAGCTGCCGGGCCGCCTCAATGCCGTTCACCCCCGGCATCTCAATGTCAAGAAGGATGAGGTCCGCGCCCCAGATGGACGCAATTTCAACGGTCTGCCGTCCATTTTCAGCCAATCTCACTTCCGCCTCATGACCCATACACTTGCTGACGATGTCGCCGAGCATTTCCCTCTCAAAGCGTTCGTCATCCGCAATCAGGATTTTCAGCATTGGGATTCTCCTTTTCCTCTTCGGTTTCTTCCCGGATGATCAGCGGCAGATCCAGTTCCACCTGGGTTCCCACCCCCGGCCGGGAATCAATCTTCATCTGACTGCCGTCCGCCTGAAGCCGCAGACGGGCCGCCACATTGTAAAGTCCAATATGTTCCCCGTTCGTGGGCGGAGTTTCAAGTCGCTGGCGCACCGCCGCAAGGGTCTTTGCGTCCATACCCACGCCGTCATCACAGACACGGATGATGAGCCGGTCGCCTCTGTACTCGAATTCAATGCGCACCAGTCCCCCCTCCTCTTTTGGGGAAAGGCCGTGATGGAACGCATTTTCCACCAGCGGCTGGAGCAGGAAGGACGGCACCATCGTTTCTGTCAGGTCGATGTCATCCGGGATCCCCCACTCCATGCGGATACGGTCGCCGAACCGCACATGGTAGAGCAGGAACAGGCTGTCCACAATACGGATCTCGTTGGAGAGCGGCACTTTTTCCTCGTTGCTGCCCAGCGAGTAGCGGAACAATTTGCTCAGCGATGTGAGCAGTGACTGCGTGCGGTAGGCTTTCTCCTGCCCGGCTGTGTACTGAATGACATTGAGCGTATTAAAAAGGAAATGCGGATTGATCTGGCTGCGAAGCTGCTGAAGTTTTTCCCGTTCCACCAGCGCCTGCATTTCCAGTGTCTCGGTTTCACGCCGGTGGAGCGCCTGCTGCATCTCGTTTTTCTCGTTGAGGAGCTGCACACGGTTTTTCATGGAGTGTTTCATTTCATTGAAGGACGCCGCCATTCGGCCAATCTCATCCTCCTGGGGTGCGATGATGTCAGGAACGTCCAGATTGCCCCCTGCAATCTGCTGGCTGGCAAGTGCCATCTCCTGCACCGGGCCAAGCAGGCGGCGCATAAGAACAATCAGCACAGCGGCAAGGATCACGCAGGTACAGACCACAAGAATCTGAAGATTGTGAAGCTGCTGCTGCAGTGTGATGGTATGCAGATAATCGTTTTGGTTCTGGTAAATGGCAGCCTCCAGCAGCTGCCGGGTGTACTGCTGAAGATAGGTCCCGCAGGGCTGTGCCTTCTCATAGTAGCGCGTGCTGGCAAGCGTCACATAGCCCGCCTTGAGGTCCTCCTCGACCGCATCCATGCTTTGGGAGAAAGTCAGATAGGTGGTACTCACCGCGCGGGCCAAAAGATACTGCTCCTCCCCTACCGTATTCAGGTCTTTTTCAATGCTCTGAAGATAGGACGCGGCATTTTTCTTCTGCTGTTCAATCCCCTTCACAAGCGCTTCAGCATCGCCGTAGTCCCAGCGATAACTTTCCATCAGGGTCAGACTGCTTTCTATGCTGTTGAGGAAACGGCTGATGGCATAAATGTTGCTGGTCTGGCGCTCGAGCGGTTCCATGACATATTTTTCCTGATAGTAGTACACGCCCAGCAGGGTGCAGAGTGCAACACCGAAGGCCACCACAAACAGATAAATGCGACGCATCAGCGTGAGATTCCGGCGGCTTTTCGTGGCAGGCACCTCCCTTTGAACTTTCCGGTTCATTTTGTCCGTTATTTTTATTTTATCACCATCTCGGGTTCTTTACAAGAAGCGGGTACGCTTGTAATTTTCTCCGATTTGTGGTACAATGCACAAAATTTCATTCATTTTCCTGCTTTTTTGAGGGAGGTTTTTTCATGGCCAAGGATAGTATCCATATTAACGTTCGCATCGGAAGCGAGGATTTTCAGGATTTCGCAGTGTTTGACACGATCCAGCGCACCAAGCGCTGGGTTCGTCCCTGTGTCTTTGCCGTCATTATGATTGCTTTTGCCTGTGTCTGCTTTGCTTTGGCCAACAGCGGCAACCAGGGGATTCTGATGGGCTGCGTGCTTCTTGCGGTTGGTCTGGGTCTGCCGCTCGTCTACTTTTTCCAGTTTTTCTACTCGGTTCGCCAGCAGGCCAAAAAGATGAAGCTGGACCGCCCGCGCCATGCCTATGACATTCTGCTTGACGAGGATGGCGTAACGTTCCGCGCCCCCACGCCGGCCGGCGGTTCCGCCGTCACCCCCTGGGCAGAGGTGTACGGTGCCTGGCAGCGGGACAAGATTGTGTATCTCTATGTCAATGCGCAGCGCGCCTATCTCCTGCCCGCCGGCCAGTCCAATGTCCGGGATGAGAAACTTTGGGAGTATATCAGCGCCCACCTCCCCGCCGACAAGGTTCACGCGCAATCACACAAAAAGGGATGAGAGGGAATACCTCGGGAAATTCATCGCACTGCACGGTCATATCATACATCCTATGATTCACAATATCGCGAATTTTGCAATGCCTTTTAGGAAAAACATAGGAAAGGATGATTTTCATGGAAAAGAAAAAGTTCAATCTTGGCGAAACTGCTTCTGAAGCAGGCAAAGCCGCTGCCGGCCTTTTTGGAAAAGCAAAAAATGCCGTTGTGAACGCAGTAGATCAAAATGATGACGGGCGGTTTGATTTGAAAGATGTGTCAGCCCTTGCAGGGACAATCGGAACGGCAACCAGCAATGCCGCCTCGGCCATTCAGGAATCCGCCGAAACCCGGAAGCGCGAATACGACAAGAAGATATTTCAGCCTATCTTTGCGGAAAACCTTGATGATGCGGATTTTGTTCTGCCAAAAATGATTCGTTTGACCGAGATGGACAAAAAGCGTGCGGAGAGCGATGTCTGCCAGGGCTCCATTGGTTTTTATTCCGACTTCAAAGAGATGAAACTCGTCAACATCTTCCGGGACAAGCTGAATGTTTTTGGCCTGTCTTTTTATCCGGACACAGACAGTGAAATCTACTACGTTGACCCCTGCGACAGAGATCATTATATTGCCCTGGAAGATTATTTCGTCTACTTGAAAAAGATGCGTGTCAGTGAACTGCAATGGATTGCCGAATCCCTTGGTGCCTAACATTTTCGAGTCTCTTTCAAGGAACAGCAGGAGGTTTCTTCCGAAAAGAAGTCAGCCTCTCATGCCAAAAAAGGACATGGCGCTGTCAATATCGAGCAAAGTCTTGAGTCCGCCGCCTCTTCGGCGAGCAAGGTTGCAGCGGAGATGGACTGTCCCGGTCATGCACCTGTCCTGCCGGAACTCCATTATTTTAAGCGCGACCCGGAAATTGAACTGCTGATTGATTTGAGGATGAAGTCCCCCCTCGCTCCTCTTCACAAAGAATTTTCCATCAGTTTCGGTTCCACTTCCGGCATTAAGGAAAAAGATGCCATCAAAATTGATTCCGTTCTGAAATCAATGAAACTCTCCCTTGGCACCACTGTGACCAGTGAATTTCACCATGAATCGCAGCGCTTTTTTGAATACGAGATTGATTTCTGAGTTTTCAGATCAATCCAGCTTATAGAGAACTGGATTACAAAAGTTGTCTTGCCGCACTGATTGAGGAGATGAGGAAGAATAGCTTACTTGGGTAATGTCGAATACAGGCCCGACAAGAACGGCACAGCAGAAAGCGTGAAGTGCCCACTTGTGGACGACTGGACGGACCCGGCGGATTGTATGGAAAATCAGGAGGTGCGCGACGAAGCTATTCCGGCTCGTTTCCGACGAAAGCCAAACTGGAAAGAGATTTGTAAGGCTTGTCCGTTCCGCGACTATTGAACAATAAAACAATCACAAAGCACGATGCACCTCGCACCGTGCTTTTTCTATGCCCACCAAGGCCTCATGAGGCCCAGGCGGGCTAATTTTATACGCATTTCCGCTGCGGGTAGGGTCGCCAATCTTCACAGGGCAGCAGGCTCTGGCGGATTTTGTCGATCAGACCGGCGGAAAAACGAACGGCACAAGGACAAGCGTGCCGGGTTTTGGCGGGAAGCAGAGTAAAGAAGCGCAGGAAACCCAGACTTTTCCAGCCGAGCCTAATTATACTGATAATCCGTTTACAGATTTTTCTGATAGTGGTATACTTACAGAGTCAAATCAAAGGAACGGCAGGAATCCGGAAGTGAACTTTGTATGTAAATTGAATCGCGAATTGTATAAAGTTGTGACAGAGGATATTCGAACTGACGAAGTTATCATCACAGATCAACAGCTGAAGCACATTCGTGAACGGCACCCGGATATTTCTAACAGTGTCATGGAGAATCTATCCGACATGATTCGAAATCCGGATTACATCATTGATACAGACCGGCCAAATACCGCAAATATATTAAAGCGCTTGGAAGTGAATGGAAAAAAATATCAATTGATTCTGCGCTTAAAAACGGATACTGACCCTGCGGATTTCAAAAACTCAATCATCACAATGATGACCGTAAACGAAAAGCGATATCTGCAGTATCTGCGTAATCGAACGATACTTTACAAACGTGAATAACTGTGCTATGATAGACATAGGATAAGAGAGACATTTGAGGTGGTAAATTTCGTAGCGACCACACGCCGCTGGTACTGACAAGGGTCTTGACCCTGAGAGATGCAGGAGAATGCTACGCCTGCCAAATGTCCATCTGATAAGAGGAGCTGCAGAAATGCGGCTCCTCTTCCTGTTTCATATAAAAGCACGATGCACCCCGCACCGTGCTTTTTCTATGCCCACCAAGGCCGCATGAGGCCAAGGCGGGCACTTTTTATGCAAATTTTGCCCCGGCCAGGGCGTAAAAGACAGGCCATCCCGTGGGAGCGAACCCGTAAAAAGCGTAGGGACAGAAAGGAAATCCTATGAAACGCGAAGACCTGAAAGAGCTGAGTCTCACCGATGAGCAGCTGAACCGCATCATGGCACTGCACGGCATCAGCCCTTCCTTCATGTGGAAGCTTGTCTCTGCCCCCACATATGCTCAAATGTTTTAAGATTCCCAGGGACTCATCCACGCTCTAAAAACCGTTCTGCGGGAACTTTTTTGCCCACCGCTTCCTACGGGTGGCTTTCGAGCTGCGGTGCCCGCATCGGCCGGTATTCCCTGTTCTCGTTCCGGGAAAAAGCACCAAAAGGCCATCAATTTTATCCATTCCAGACATTTCCTCATATAGCAAATAGTACTTTAGTTAAGACAGCCGTCTTTTCCATCCCGCATTCGACAGCGCAGTATTTCACAGAGAGTAACCTGGGCTAGCGCAAGACCACCTTGGGTCAGCAATCCCATTTTGATGGAGAGAGTTTTGCCTTGGACCGGGGTGGTCAGCCAAGCGATGGCCATCTTTCTAAACTGTTCAGCGGTTTGATTCCACCAGGAAAAATCACTCCAGCGGTTAGGGGTGAACCAGGAGGGACAGACCGAAAAGAAAACCGGTAATATCAGTGCCGCCGCCCCCAGCAAAGCAAAGAATACCGTGTCCCTTGCGGGGAAAGAAAGACGCACCGCTCGGCACACCAAATCTGCTGACAGTACCGCTGTCCCAAATATTAACGGCAGCCACGACAATATCCGCGCCAGTGCGGCGGGCAGTACGGTATAGAGCCGCCAGTCCGGCTCCGGCAGGCCGCCTTTTACAAGGTAGGCATCCACCCAGGCCGCCGGGTCCTCCTCTGCATCTTTCTCGAGGGGAAGTTCCACTGCCGTGAAAGCGGCGTCCGTCTTTGGCAGAAGGGCAATGGGTTCCTCACTCTCGAACACGCCCCGCACGGTGTACGCCGTATTCTCCTGAAAAATGGTGAGTCCCACCGCGTCCTCGCTGCCGAATATCTGCCACGCGAGGGCGCTGGACACTGCGCAGCCGCCGGCGTCCAAAGGGGCGGGCACGCCGCCGCTGATGCATTCCACGCCCCACACGAGGGATGCGGTTCCTCTGTAATACAGAACGGTGGCCTCAGTCTGCCGCCATAGGGAATCAACGGAAGCCTTCTCCTCGCACCAGAAGGTGAGGCCGGGGCTTTTTTCTTCTGCCGCCGCCACGGTTTCGGCGGCAATGGGCTGACGGTAGCGCAGGCTGATGCTTTGGCAGTTCGCTGCAAGGGCATCAGCGTTTTCCATCCCTGCGGCGGTGAGCAGCAGCAGTGCCAGCGCCGCAAGCGCCGTGAGCACCCGCCTCATTCTTCCATCCTCACCGATGCTCCGGGGCTGACCGCCCGGGTGGAGGAGACAATGACCCCGCCGCTGATGGATCCCTCCACCGCAGCGTACCGGCCTTCGCTGTCCACTTCTTTCACCGTCACCGGCACCCGCTGGGCGGTGAATGAAAGGCCGAAGGCATTTCGGGTTTCCTCCACGGCCAACACATAGCTGCCCTGACTGTCCTGCCGAAGGGCGGACACGGGCAGGCAGAGGTCGTAGGCAGTGCGGGAGAATACCAGTTCCGCCTGGGCCGCGCCCGCCTTAAAGTCTGCCGCCGTTTCACCCAGTACCGCCGTGACAAGGCTCGTTCCCTTCTCCTCGTCCGTTTCCACCGTGCGAACTAAAGCCTCGGCACCGGCAGAGCCTTGCGTAACGGTGACCGCCAGCCCGGCAGTGATTTTTTCCGCCTGTTCGGCGGGCAATGTGAACCGCACCAGCATCTCACTGTCCTCCTTGGCCAACTGCAGGCACTCCCCCTCCGGGCAGGGCTGTCCCTGCTCCAAAGCGCACACCGTGAGCAGGGCGTCCCGGGGCGCGCTCACCAGGCCGCCCGCCTCCACAAGGGCGGTGAGCAGGTCGACTTTCTCGTCGTTTTTTTCCTTTTCCAGCCGCAGAGCCTCGGCCTCGGCGGCGTTGGACTGGGCCGTCAGCGCCGCACCGGCCTGAGCCTGGGAATACGCCTCGTTTGCCTGGGCAAGACTGCTCTCTGCGTTTTCCACACTGCGTTTTGCCGTGAGCAGCGAGTCCTCGCGGCTGGTTTCGGCACTGATCACCGCCTGTTTTGCCCCAGAAAGAGCACTCTCGGCCCCTTCCAGCGCACCGCGGGCCGCCGCCAGTTCTTCCGCCGAGGGATCAGGGTCGGTCCGGCTTTCCAGCTCTTCCAGCGTTTTGGCCGCCTCGTCCCGGGTTGTCTGGGCCGCTTCGAGGGATGCCTTGGCCTCGTCCACCGCTGCGGCGGTGCGCTCATCGGTGCGGGTGTAGTCCTCCTTCGCCCGGTCCAGGCTCTGCTGGGCCGAGGTCACAGAACTGCCGTCCGGCGCGGTGGATGCGTTCAGCCGGGCAAGCTGCGCCTCCTGCTGGGAACGGGTGGCCTTTGCCGAGTCCAGTTCGTCCTGCAGTTCCTCCAGATCCAGCAGGAGAATGGCCTCCCCCTCTTTCAGCTGCCGGCCCGCAGCGGCGTAAACAGCACGAACCGTCACGCCGACGGGCAGCTTGAGCGCTCCGCTCTCCCCCGCCGTTATATTGGCGGAAGCTAAGGCTTTCTGAACAATGGTCCCCCGGTTAGGCGCGGCGAGGCTCACCCGGGGCATGGCTGCGCCGGAGACGCCCCGAGCCGCCAGTGTGAGCACCACCATGGCGGCGAAAAAGCGCAGGGTCCAGCGTCCCGCCCTCTGCCCGGAAAAGGCGGCGGTCAGCTTTTTTACGCCGCAGACCGCCGCCGGCAGAAGTTCTTTTATTTTGGTCACGCAGTTCATTCCATCACATTCCATCGTTGATCTGACCCGAAAGGCCAATTCCGCCCTCCAGATATTTGCGCCCCGTCATAAACAGCAGCATCGGCGGGGCCAGTATCATCAGGCTGGCCACCATGGCAAGCCCCAAATCCTCCGCCGTAATGTTGGAGAGATAGAGGCTCAGGGGCCAGTTGGATTTGTCCTGCAAAAACATCATTGGCTGCTCGATGGCATTCCATGCCTCGATGAAGCCCAGCGTCGCTGCGCTCAGAATGGCGGGCAGGCCCAGCGGCAGCCCCACCGACAAAAAGCAGCGCAGCGGGCCTGCACCGTCCAGCGCAGCGGCCTCCAACAGACTTTGCGGTACAGCATCGAACCCCTTTTTGATGATGAACACCGGGAAGGCAGAGAACACCCCCGGCAAGATTACCGCCAAAGGGGTATCCATCAGGCCCAGAGTATCCAGCACCAGGTAGTTAGGCACCATGGTAATCTGGAAAGGCAGCACCATCAGTACAAGGTAGACGGCATAGAGTACCCGCCGCCCGGGAAAGTGCAGTTTGCTGAACGCCCAGGCCGCCGGGACCGCCACTGCCAGCTGGCCCGCCACCTGCGGAAACACAAGCTTGCAGGCGTTCCAGAACATGGTGAAAAAGACAGGCGTGTCCAGCAGGAGCTGCACCAGTGGCTGCAGGGTGGGCCAGCTGGGCAAAAGGCACCAGACAGCGCTCTGTTCTTCTTCGCTTTGCAGCGCCGGGCCGATGGTGGCCAGCAGCTCATCTTCGCCGGTGAGCGTGCCCATGAACATAAACCACAACACCCACCAGGTGAACAGTGTCAGCATCGTGAGGGCGGCCAAGCAAAAGAATCGTTTCAGCATTGTTTTTCCTTCCTTTGCAGGTGACGGCGCAGCGCCCACAGCGCCCCCGCCCCGGCCAGCATCACACCCACCACCATCACCGACGCAGCAGTAATCCGGCCCAGTTCCAAATTGAGGAACCAGTTATTGAACAGATGCTGCAAAAGATACATGCTCTCGTGGGGGTAGCTGCCCGCCACGAGGTAGGCCTCCCGGAACACTTTGAAGCTGTTGATAAGGCTCAAAAGGCCGGTGAGACCAAGGGTGGGCCGCAGCCCCGGCCATGTGATAGCCCGGAAGATCTGCCATGCATTTGCCCCGTCCACCGCGGCCGCCTCGTACTGGCTTTTGGGAATGCGGTCCAGTCCCGCGGCCCAGAGGACCATGTCGTAGCCGCTGTTCTTCCACAGGTAGGTGGCGATGAGTACCCAGAAGGCGGCGCCGGTACCCATGAAGTCTGCCGGCTGTGCCCCCAGGGCTTCCAGCAGGGTGTTGGCAAGGCCGTTCCGGGCAAAAATCACCTTCCACAGCAGCACGATGCTGGCCACCGGCACTGCAAACGGCAGCAGGAAACTGGTGGAAAACACCCTGCCCCGTCGCCCTGCCGCACGCACCAACAGCGCCATCACAAGGCTCAGCGCCAGCAGCGCCGGGATACACACGCACAGAAAACGGGCAGAGTTGGCCGACGCCTTGCGAAAAGCGCTGTTGGCCAGCACCGTTTTATAGTTGGAGAAACCCACGAACTTCCGCCCCAGTGCATCAGTGAAACTGCGTCGCACGACGTCCAGAAAGGGCAGCAGATAGAACACCGCGGTTCCTGCGAGGCTGGGTCCCAGCAGGATTGCCGCCGCCCGCCGTTCCTGCCGCAGAGCAGGTCGAACAGGCTTATTAATGTTCCGCAATAAAAGCTTCATGTACATGCTCCACCCCGTCCAGGATTGGTTTTGTATAGTTTTACGCTTGATGGGGCGCAGCGTTCTTTGAAAGTACATCGCTGCACGCCAAGGCTTTTTATCTCAGTCTTGTTCTGCCAACCAGAGGGCCGATTCCTGCCGGACGGTCGCTACCGCCTCATCAAGACCGCCTCCGTCCAAATACTGCTGCGCGCCTGCGCCCACCGCCCTGCGCAGTACAGTGGAGGGGACGTACGGATCCATGCCTTCCAGCACGGCCACGATGTCGGTGCCGGTGGAAGTGCCGTTCTGGGCAAAGCCATCCTCCCACTGGCTAAGCACAGCGCTCTTCCGCACCGGGACGCCGTCGTAAAGGGTCTGCTGCTGCACTTCCTCACTCAGCAGGGTCCGGATAAACTGTACCGCACCCTCTGGGTTTTGAGCGCTGACGTTCACTCCCGCCGCGCAAACTGGCTGGATACTGGTGGCACCGGAGGCCGTGGTCAGGGCTTTCACCCCGCCGGCGTTGGCTCCGCCGGCACGGGAGGCGTAGTAGAAATCGCCGCCCAGGCTTTTCAGTGAATAGATCGGCATACAGAAGGCACGGCACAGGCAGTTTGCGAACGCCGCTTCAGTGTTGTTCTGAGGGTGGTAGTAGGCACCGTCCGGCCGGTCGAAGGGGGCGGTGTTTTTCAGGCCGGAGCCTCCGCCCGCCCGGATCCGGCCCAGCAGTTCATAGAACTGACGGCAGGCGGCCTCGTTCAGCTGCCCGTCCTGCCAGATGTCTTTGGCATAGAGGGGATAGAAGGTATCGAACAGCTGCACGGTGTTGTAGTAGGACAGCAGCGGCATGGCATCGTTTTGTGCATCGTCATAGATGTTCGGCTCAGCAGCCAGGAGTTCCGCCAGAGTTTCCGCATCTTTTATCGCGGCAAGGGTTGCTTCGTCCGCCCCCACAAGCAGCGGGAATCCCCGGGCGGGCAGGGCGAACAGGCCCTTTTCCGTCTGCCACACACCGACCATATTTTCCAGTATACCGCTGAGGTCCACCTTGCCGGAAAGATCCATCAGCAATCCCTTTTCGATGAAACTGTCCACCGGCATATCATCCAGAATAAGCACGTCCGGCCCCGCGCCCGCCAGCAGCTGGGTGTTCAGCTGGGTCAGCGCGTCCTCCCGGCTGCCGCTCACAGTGGTGTAGCCGTCCTCCGTTCCTTCTTCCAGTGCCCAAGTATAGCTTGCGGTGCCTCCGGTGGATTTTTGCCAGGCGTTCACCGCCGTCTCCACCGTATCCGAACGGTAAAGACTGAAGATGGTCAGTTCACCCCCGGATGGCATGGTCAGTTCAGTGTCCCAGCGGTAGCGCATCAGCCTGTTGTTGCCGCTTGCCATGTCACCATCACACAGCTGAACATAGAGCGTCTCGTCGGATCCCACTGCGGCCGACTGTACGAACAGTCCCGCATCGGAGATGGAATGGCGGCCGCCGTCCAGCGCCAACTCGGCGGTGGTTCCGCCCAAGGTGTAGTGCCAGAACTTGTTTTGACTGTCCAGTATATAATAGCCATCGGCGCTTCCGCAGAGTAAGCGGCTGCCCATCTCCAGTTCAGCCAGTTCCATCTGCACCGGTGCGCCGGAAAGGTCGCAGGCATTCAGCTGCATGGAGGTTGTCATGCTCAGCAGCGTATCACCGCAGGCGGCCACCGACACGATATCCGGGCTGAAAGCCAGGCTCACCTCGCCAGCGGGCAGCGTGTCCAGCTTTTCTGCGGTGCCATTCTCCACGGCGAAAAAGGAAGTCTCGGAAGTTTTATCAGCGCCCTCGGTGATAACAGTCACCGACCAGTAGAGCTTACCCTCCCGGGTAAGGTAGGCAGTAGGATAAGCGGGTCCATCCTCTGCCTGGGCGGCCAGCTGCTCGAACCCGCTGCCGTTCTGCTCCTGCCACCGGCCATCCTGTCCCATGGAATACCAGTGGGCCGTCTGCTGTGAAAGGGGCGCGGCGGCATTTTCAACAGTGAAGGCATTCAGAACACCATCCACTGTGAAAAGCCCCACGTTATAGTTGCGGTCGGGGCTGATGTCCTCCTCCGCATAGCCACCGGTAACTGCGGTGGAGGAAGTAACGGATGCGCCGGACGATTCCCCATCTGAACAGCCTGCCAGCAGCGTACCGACAAGCAAAGCTGTAAGGCCTCCGGAAACAATTCTGCAAAGTTTTTTCACGCTTGACCCTCCTTTGAGCGCTCATTTGCCGTCATTGTAGCAGGGAACTCTCTAAGCTATCTCTAAACTTTTTAGAATTTTTTAGAGATTGTTTAGAGCCTCCGTGTGGTAGTATAATTGTATCACTATCGGGAAAGGCTGGGTGGCACTGTGAGAATTTTGCTTGTGGAAGATGAAAAAGCTCTGCGGGAAGCTCTGAGGGATACGCTTGTCGCCTATGGTTATACAGTGGAATGTTGTACCAACGGCCCGGACGGGCTGGATTCTATCTGTTCCGGGGGCTGTGATTTGGTTCTGCTGGATCGGATGCTGCCCGGAATCGACGGGCTGACCGTACTGCGCCAGGCCCGGCAGGCGGGTGTGCGCACGCCTGTGCTGATGCTGACTGCGCTGGATGCGGTGGGCGACCGGGTGGCAGGTCTGGATGCGGGGGCAGACGACTATTTGGCCAAGCCCTTTGCCACCGAGGAACTATTGGCCCGGGTTCGGGCGCTGAGCCGACGACCCGCCGAATGGGAGACTGACACCGCACTATATCGGGGAGATATCGAACTGCATGTGCAGGACCGGGTGCTCACCGGCCCTGCGGGAACCTGCACTCTTTCCCAACGGGAATGCGCCTTGTTGGAACTTTTTCTGCGCAGCCCAGGCGTCACCTTGCCTCGGGAGCGCATTTTGCTGAATGTTTGGGGACCGGACAGTGAGGTGGAGAGCGGCAACATCGACAATTATATCCATCTGGTACGCCGTCGTCTGCAGCTGGTGGGGAGCCGGATGGAACTGATTACCCGGAGAGGGACGGGCTACCGTCTGGAGACAGATCCATGCTGAAGCGGCTGCGTGTGCGCATTGCTTTGCTGGCGGTACTGCTTACCGGCGCGGTACTCACCGGAGCATTGCTGTTCGCCTTTGGAGTGACCTGTCGCCAGTATACGGTTAACCGCCGCTTTGCCTTCGAGTCGGCGGTAACTCAGCTGCAATACCAGTGGGATCGCTACGACCAGATAGACGATGACTGGTTGGTACGTCTGGAGACTCAAAATGACATGGTAGTGCTGCTCACCGAGAACGGAAATCCTTTGCTTCACAGCCTGCGCCTGGGCGAAGAAAAGTGTGCCCTTTTGGACGCGGCAAGGCGGACGGCCAAAGAGCAGCATGGGATTCTAACAGATGCGCCTTCCTTGGCGGGCGGCCAGAGCGTCAGCTTCACTTTTTGGGCACAGGAAAACACTTGGCGGGCTGAAGTACGGCTGTCCAGCAGCGAGGGCAGCCGCTGGACATGCCTTGTGGCGGTGCAGGATCTTGCTCCTGAACGCACCTATATTCTGCGAACGGCTGCCCTGTTTGCATTGGTTGCCATTGCCGGATGGACAGGTCTTGCTTTCGCGTGCTGGTTCATAGCGGGGCGGGCGGTGCGCCCCGTGGCCCATGCCATGGACCAGCAGCAGCAGTTTTTGAGTGTTGCCGGTCATGAACTGCGCACCCCGCTGGCAGTGATACGTGCAAACACAGGAGCCGCCGCCAGTCAGCCACAGCAGGCCGAGAGATACCTCGCGGTCATCGACGAAGAGGCCCAGCGGATGGGCGCATTGGTGGACGAACTACTGCTTCTTTCTGCCGGTGCCAGCGCTCGCACCCGGTTTTGCCGGGAGCGTCTTGCGCCCGATACGTTCCTTCTTGACTTTGCTGAGAGCATGGAACCGCTGGCAAAAAAGCAAAAACGGCGTCTGAGCGTATCTTTACCCAAGGACGCCGTTCCGCAGGTAGAGGCCGATGCCTATCGTCTGCGTCAGCTATTGACCATTCTGGTGGACAATGCGCTGCACTTTGCCCCGATTGACAGCGAGATAGAACTGGGGCTTGCTGCAAAAGCCGGAAAGGTGCGCTTTTGGGTTATGGACCACGGCCCCGGCGTGACGGATGCGGACAAGAAACGCATTTTCGAGCGCTTTTACCGCGGGCAGAACGCCGCAGAGGATCCTTGCCACTACGGTCTGGGCCTTGCAGTGGCCGCCGAGTTGGCCCATCTGCATGGCGGCCGTCTCTGGGTAGAAGATACACCCAGCGGCGGTGCCACTTTCTGCCTGGAACTGCCCGCAGTCCGGTGAGGGGAAAATTTGCTTTATTATATACAAGCGTCATAAAAGTAAGGAAGCCTGGTATATAATAGACTGTTATTCACTCTCCGCCTTCGCTTCTCTTATCTCTTGCACAGTGGAGGCAATCTCTATTTCACCATTAGAGTTTTAAAACTTTATCAGTTGCGCTCCACTGAGCCGCTCGCGGCGGCAGTCCTTACACAGAGGGACCGTGCTTCTTATCCCTCAAGCAACGCAAAGTCATCATCAGTACGTTAATCTCGCACAAGGAACCGTCCCGCGAGAGCGGGGCGGTTATTTAATCGAAAAATTGAAAATTCGTCCCAAAGACTGTCCGGTTGTAGTCTTTGGGGTGAATTTTCAAATTTTCAACCTTGTTCGTGGGGTCCAGGGGGCGTTAGCTCCCTGGTCGGGGATTTTTTTGCCTGCGCGGCTATGACGCGCAACGGCGCAAAGCGCCGTGCAAAAAACTCTTCGCGCAGCGATTGTTCCGAAATTGGTGTCCCGCCAAGGCGGGACATTTGGCGTTGCAGTACCTAATCTTATTGCGGGGACTTTTCTGGGTACTCTTTTGGTCACAAAAGAGTACCGCCTGCGGCAGCGAATGATATAAAAGATAAACGGCAGTTAAAGGCAATATTTTCACAGAGAGACTATCTCAGCCCCCGCACAAGCACAAAGGTTTTCAGGTTCCCGGGGACTCTCCCGCGCACTAAAAAACAGTCCACTGGACTGTTTTTTACCGCCTGCGGCGGCCACTTACGAGTTGCGGTGCCCGCATCGGCTGGCGCCCCTTGGGCGGGGCGCCGCCTCTGCAACCGCTGCCCCTGCTCCGGCTCTCTGTTTCCGCCGCAGGCGGCGGTCGCCTCCGCAGCTGTTCTCGTCCCCGATGGTGCACTTTAGTGAGCGCTTTATTTGAACGCAAACATAAAAAACAGCCCTGCATACTTGCAGGGCTGTTCTTGGTGCACCATCAGCGGGAGCGTTAAGAAAATGTGCCAGTGGCTTTTTTGCCTGCGCGGCTATGACGCGCAACGGCGCAAAGCGCCGTGCAAAAAACAATCGCGCAGCGATTGTTCCGAAATTGGTGTCCCGCCTTGGCGGGACATTCGGCGATGCAGTACTGAATCTTATTGATGGATCACTTCCCCGCGAGCTGAACGCGAGCCGCAAGGCGAAGCGCGAAGCCGTCCCGAAGGGAATGGGGACTCTCCCGCGCCTTCGCTTGTCTCTTACTTCAAGGAGAGCCTGTCTCTACCCCCGCACAAGTACAAACCTTTCAAGGTTCCCGGGGACTCTCCCGCGCACTAAAAAACAGTCCACTGGACTGTTTTTTGCCGCCCTTGGCGGCCGTGCTGTTCTCGTCCCCGATGGTGCACTTTAGTGAGCGCTTTATTTGATTGCAAGCATAAAGAAAACAGCCCTGCATACTTGC
>JAQXGE010000004.1 GCA_029006135.1 Oscillospiraceae bacterium
ACAAGAACCTCCAGTGCTTTTGTATTGCGGTTGCCAGACCACTTACATTTTAGCACTGGAGGTTCTTTCTTTCACTAAAGTCTTTTTTATTGACCCCCAGTTGAACTGGGGGTTTTATCATGCCTATTCGGCGCCAAAAAATCGGCGCACCACCCTCTTTTTAGAGTGCGGTGCGCCGATGATTTTACAATTTTAGATTACTGCTGCTGCGCGCGCTTTTTGGCGATGGCAGCGAGTGCGTCCTTGCGGGAGAGATTGATGCGGCCCTGCTGGTCGATATCCGTCACCATGACGATGATGGGATCGCCGACAGCAACAACATCCTCAACGCGCTCCACGCGGTGGTCGTCCAGCTTGGAGATATGGACAAGGCCCTCCTTGCCGGGAGCAATCTCGACAAATGCGCCGAAGTTCATCAAACGGGTCACGCGGCCCTTGTAGATAGCGCCCACCTCAGGATCCTCAACAATGGTCTTGATGGTCGCAATAGCGCGCTTGGCATCCTCCTGATCGACAGCGGAGATAAAGACGTGGCCGTCCTCCTCAACGTCAATCTTGCAGTTGTAGTTGGCGCACATTTCCTGAATGACCTTGCCGCCCTTGCCGATAACGTCCTTGATCTTGTCGACAGGAATCTGCATGCTGAACATCTTGGGCGCGTACTTGGAAAGCTCCTTGCGCGGCTCGGCGATGCAGGGCTTGATGATTTCATCCAGGATATACAGACGGCCCTTGCGGCACTTTTCGAGTGCTTCCTCAACAATGTCATAGGTCAGGCCGTCCACCTTGATATCCATCTGGATGGCGGTGATGCCGCGGCGGGTGCCGCCGACCTTGAAGTCCATATCGCCGTGGAAGTCCTCAACGCCCTGAATGTCCAGCATGGTCATCCAGCGGCCGCCGTGCAGGGGGTCACCATCGGTAATCAGGCCGCAGGAGATACCGGCAACAGGCGCCTTGATGGGCACGCCGGCATCCATAAGTGCGAGCGTGGAGCCGCAGATGGAAGCCTGAGAGGTTGAGCCGTTGGAGCTCATAATCTCGGAGACACAGCGGATGGTGTAGGGGAACTCCTCAACGGAAGGCAGAACGGGCAGCAGAGCGCGCTCTGCGAGAGCGCCATGGCCGATTTCGCGGCGGCCGGGGCTGCGGGGCGCACGGGCCTCACCGGTGGAGTACGGGGGCATATTGTAGTGGTGAATGTAGCGCTTGGTGGGGGTATCGCTCAGATCATCCATCGTCTGGGCATCCTTGGTGGAGCCGAGTGTGCAGATGGTGAGCGCCTGGGTCTGACCGCGGGTGAACAGGCCGGAACCATGGACGCGGGGCAGGATGCCGACCTCGGCAGCCAGCGGGCGAATCTCATTGATACCGCGGCCGTCCACGCGCTTGCCGTCCTCAAGAAGCCAGGTGCGGACAACCTTTTTCTGGAGCTTGTAGCTCACGGTGTCAAGGTCAGCGGCGCTCAGTTCGGGATGCTCAGCGGCGATGGCATCCATGATGGGCAGCATGGCGGCATCACGGACGTTCTTGTCATCGGTATCCATCGCAGCCTTGACCTCATCGAGGTGACGGGCGCAGATGTCTGCAAACAGGTCGTGGTCCAGTTCGACCGGGGTGAAGCTCTTCTTGGGCTTGCCAATCTCTGCGACAATGCCGTTCATGAAGGTGATGAGCTTTTTGATTTCCTCATGGCCGGCACGGATGGCCTGCATCATGACTTCCTCGCTGACCTCGTTGGCGCCGGCTTCGATCATGACAATCTTTTCCATGCTGGCGGCAAGGGTCAGAGCAAGGTCAGAGCGGTCGCGCTGCTCCTTGGTGGGGTTGAGGACAATCTCGCCGTCCACATAACCCACAGCGATGCCGCCGATCGGTCCGTTCCAGGGAATATCGGACATGGCAATCGCGAGGGAAGCGCCGTTCATGCCGGCAATTTCAGCAGAGTTGTCGGGATCAAGGCTCATAACGGTCATCGTGACGCAGACATCGTTGCGCATATCCTTGGGGAACAGCGGGCGGATGGGGCGGTCCACAACGCGGGAGGAGAGGATTGCGTGCTCGCCGGGGCGGCCTTCGCGGCGCATAAAGCTGCCGGGGATACGTCCGGCGGCGTAGAGCTTTTCCTCAAACTCAACGCTCAGAGGGAAGAAGTCAACGCCTTCGCGGGGCTTTTCGCTCATCGTGACATTGCAGAGCACGCAGGTCTCGCCGTAGCGGATGAGGGCGCTGCCGTTGGACAGACCGCACAGCTTGCCGGTCTCCACGACAAAGGGACGGCCAGCGAAGGTCGTCTCGTACCGGCGATAGTTGGGGAAGGTCTCTTTCCGGGATGAAAACTCCAGTGCCATAGGGATTCTCCTTCTTTTTTCCTGATTTTATTCTTGAGGGGACGTCCCTGTGCCTTGAGCAATAAAGCCAGCGCCCGAAGTACCCGCTTCAGACGTTCGATTTACTGCACAAACCACAAAAAACGGCCCCGAACTTACCAAATAAAAAATGGACAGGGCGCAAACACAATGCGCCCTGCCCGTTTTTGCGAATTACTTGCGCAGACCCAGTTCAGCGATCAGAGCACGGTAACGGTTGATGTCCTTCTTCTGCAGATAGGCCAGCAGGTTACGGCGGCGGCCAACCATCTTGAACAGACCACGACGGCTGTGGTTGTCGTTCTTGTTGGTCTTGAGGTGCTCGGTCAGGTGGTTGATGCGTGCGGTCAGCAGAGCAATCTGAACCTCCGGAGAACCGGTGTCACCCTCATGGATGGCGGCCTTTTCAATGATGGGCTGTTTCTCGATAGCAGACTTCTGGCTCATAGTAATATACCTCGCTTTATAATATTTGCCAACGGCGCAGCAAAGGGCAATCAAGGCTCCCCGATGCGGGGCATACGCCCTGAGCCGGGCCGCGGTAACATGAAATAGTATAGCACAATTTCCCGTGCATAGCAAGAAGAATTTGTGCTCCGGCAGCGAATTTTTTCCGCTGTCGGCGGGATCTGCCCGTTTTATCTCTCACAGGTCAGCGTTCTTGAGATTTGTCAAGTCAGCGCTCTCACGGAAATCCTCGTAATCAAGGCTCAGGGACGGGCTGTAATAGGGGTCATGCAGAATGTTCTCTTTGCCATGAACCTCATACAGGCGGGCCTTCTCTTCAGCAAAGCGCGCTTTTTTGGCGGTGTCCTTCTCATCGGAACCGCGGGACTTACTCTCGTGATGGCGCAGTTCGGCGTACGGGGTCCAGACAATACGCCAGCCTTTTTCACGCAGGCGCAGGCAGAAATCCACATCGTTGAAAGCAACCGTGAACTTCTCGTCAAGGCCTCCCACCGCGTCATAGGCGCTGGTGCGCACAAGCAGGCAGGCCGCCGTCACAGCGGAATAATCCTGAACAGTGGCAAGGCGGAACATATAGCCGCTGCCGCCGCGCTTGTGATACTTATGGCTGTGGCCCGCATAGCCGCCCAGTCCGGTAATCACGCCCGCGTGCTGAACCGTATCATCGGGATAGTAGAGCATCGCACCGCAGGCCGCCACACCGGGCTGACTTGCTTCCGCCACCATCTGGGTGAGCCAGTCACCGTCAAGAATCTCAATATCATTGTTGAGCAGCAGCAGGTATTTGCCCGATGCAAACCGGCGGCCGAAGTTGTTGATGCGGCTGAAGTTAAACTCGCCCGTGTATCCCACCACGCGGCAGTTCTCATACCGTTCGGGCAGCGTCTTGTAGTAGGCGGCCGTGGCAGGGTCGGTGGAGTTATTCTCGATGACGATGACTTCAAACCTTTCATAGAAGGTCTTTGAGTAAAGGCTGAACAGGCACTTTTCCAGATCCTGCACATGGTCCTTATTGGGGATCAGAATGCTCACGAGCGGTTCGGGGTCAGGCAGTTCCCACTGCACATGGATTGTGCCGGGGAATTTTCCCGGTTCCGCGCGGCCCTTTCGGCCTGTGGCATCCAGATGCTCCTGCACGGCACGCAGAGCGGCCTGCTCCACATAGGGTTTTGCCTCGTTGCCGGAGGAAGTGGAACCGGCATGAACCCGCCAGTAATAAAGAACCTGCGGGACGTGCAGCGGCTCGGCGTTCGGGTCACGGCGCTGTATCTCATCAATCAGGCGCAGGAAAAGGTCATGGTCCTGTGCGCCGTCACATTCGGGGCGTTCGCCGCCCACCGCCTCAAACAGGCTGCGGCGGAACACGGCCAGATGGCAGATGTAATTGCAGCTCATCAGATATTCCGGCGCATAGTCAGGCTTAAAATGTGCGACATGGGCTTTGCGCGGGGTTTTGCGGAAGAGTGCTTCATCGCTGTATGCGAAATCCGCACCGGTTTCTTTCAGACGGCGGCCCATGCAGTAGATGGCATGGGGTGCAAGCTGGTCATCGTGATCAGCTAAGGCAAGGTAATCCCCTGCGGCAAGCTGCGCGGCGGCGTTGGTGTTGGCGGCAATGCCCTGATTGTCAATCTTGCAGTAGCGGATGCGCGGCTCTTTTGCGGCGCGCTCGCGGACATACTCCCCTACCCCGGCATGGTCGGCGTCCGAGGCGTCCGCAAGGCAGAGTTCCCAGTTGGGCGCCGTCTGCGCACAGACGCTGTCAATGAATTCCCGCAGGAACGGCTCGGGCGTGTTATAAAGCGGGGTCAGGATGGAGATTTTCGGGAAATCCGCCGCGGCGGCATCCGCCCGCTCCCGTTCGAGTGCCTCAGGCGAGGGCAGGTAGCGCGCGTTTTTGCCAAAAAGCCGGCGGCGGAAAAAGCCTCCCGCGCGGCGCAGCATGGCCGCCGCTCCCTCCTGCCTGGTCAGCGTGACGGCATAGCCGAACAGTTCCTTGATTCGCTTGGTTCGCAAATTCATTGGCTGGCTCCTTTTATGCGCCGGGGCGCCATTATTTCAGCCCGAAGTTTTCAAACAGGTTGTTGAAATGGGGGTTGTAGTACGGATCGTAATTGTCGATATACGTCTGATACTTTGCATAGAACGCCGCCTTCTCCCGCGCATATCGGTCGGCGTTTTCCTTTGTAGTATCAAGGCCGCGGCTCTTGCTCTCATAATGGTAGGCCTCGGCGCGGGGCGTATAGACGTTAAGCAGGCCTTTCTGCCAGAGTTTCAGGCAGTAATCCACGTCGTTGTAGGCAACGGCAAAATTCTGCTCATCGAGACCGCCCGCTTCCCGGTAGAGCGAGGCTTTTGTCATCAGGCAGGCACCGGTGACGGCCATATAGTTCTGGGTCGTGACCAGGCGGTAGAGGTCACCCACCGCATTG
>JAQXGE010000005.1 GCA_029006135.1 Oscillospiraceae bacterium
CATCGACCTGGTCAACAAGGGCAAGATCAACCTGAACGGCTCCATCAGCCACACCTTCAAGCTGACGGACGCCCAGGCTGCGTTCGACTTCAACGATACCCACGATCCTTCCATCCGCAAGATCGCCCTGCTGAACGACTAAAATCTGCTATCTTCATACCTCTCAATAAAAGCCCCGAAAGGATCGGCAAAATCTGCCGTTTCTCTCGGGGCTTTTGTCGTGCGGTCAACCAGCTTTGACCAGTACCAGCACGCTGTTGGTCGGCACTACGATTTGTTCTTGCTTGGTGGGGATGGGCGGGTTCTTGTATTGGCGCAGTGCTTTTTCGATTTGCTGCTTGACTTCGAGCAGGGCGGAGTCCAATGTGGGAGTTCGCACTTCAATTTTTGGAAAGTCAGGAACATGGGCAGTGCAGCCGTCTGCCGAGAGTGTGCAAAGCACCGGATAAGGCTGGTTTTCAACGGAGACGCTATACTGCATCCCGAACATATCGTTCATCTTGTCCATTTCGCGCCGTTTGTGTTCGTCCATACTGTGGACATAGGTGTCCATTGTGAACGCTACCGAGTAGTGGTCGAGGATGGCTGACAGTGTTTTGTAATCCATACCGCGCTCCAGCGCGCGGGTGGCGAACGTGTGGCGCAGGGCGTGGAAGGTAAAGTGCCCGATGTCAGCATCTTTCAACAGGCGGTCATAGTAATCCTTGAAGGTTTTCTGCTCGAAGTAGTGACCAAACTCGTTGGTAACTATGAATCCCTCGTCGGTGTATTTATCCCCTGCCCGCAGTTTGTCTTGTGTCTGCTGCTGTTTCCAGCGGGCAAGCTCGTCTGCCATTGTGCGGGTCAGTGGAATCGTTCGGCGAGAGTTTTTCGTTTTGGGTGTACCGAATACGATTTCAGTTTTGCTCTCGCCGTCGTGGGCTTCATACTTGGCAAGACGGTTGATGGTACGCCTAACATGAAGTTGGGCGGTGGAAAAGTCGATGTCCTCCCACTTCAGTGCCAGCAACTCCCCCATCCGCAGCCCTGTACACAAGTCCAGCCGGATGAACACACCGTAGCGGTGGCGGTAGCTGACCTGCACCAACGCCCGCTGCTGATCGTTGGTAAAAACTACGATTTCGGGTTTTTCTCCGCTTGGAAGGGTCACGGCATCGCAGGGATTGTAAATCAGTAGCCGCTCTTTCACAGCTTGCTGTAAGCACTTGTGCAATGCCATATGGTAGTTGCGCAAGGTCTTTGGGGATAAGCCTTCCTCACGGAATTTGTAGTTGTAAAACTCCTGCAAAGTGTGCGGCTCTAACTTTTTCAGCAGGATTTTCCCCAGCACACAAAAATGCTTATTGAGATAACTGCGGTAGCTGGCATAAGTAGATTGCTTGATGGTGTCCTTCATGTAGGTGTCCAGCCAATACTCGTACCACTCGCCAAGGGTCACCGACATCGGATCGCGCCAGCCCTGCGTGCGGACTTCGTGGGCTTGCTGTTGTAAAATGGCAATGGCCTCCTGCCGCGTGTTACAGCAGGTGGATGTACGTCTGGGCTTGCCGGTCTTGTAGTCAATCCCGGCAGATAGCCGCACCTCCCACCGCCCGTCTGTTCGCTGACGAATGTTGCCCTCGTTATGCCCGCGGCGCAGGGCTTTTGTAGATGTGTCTTTCACGCTGCATCGTCTCCTTTCGTGACACAAAGACTACCACAGGTACGACTACAAAGCTATTCATCAGACCCGACAATCTTCGGGTTCTCGTTTTGGGTTTTATTGACCTTTTGCTGCTCCAGCCAATTAAATAACTCATCCCGCCGAACCAGCAGTCGGTTTCCAATGTGGAACGCCGGGAAACTCGCGTCATGGAATATGCGGTAGGTGGTCGAGCGCGAAATGCCGAAGTAGGTTTGCACTTCCTTGGGGCTGACAACATTGGGTAAATTTTGAAATTCCGTGTTCATGGGTTCCTCCTGTGTAAATGGTGTAAAGATGCCTTCACTATCACGATGACAAGGATACTTTTTGTTTGCCACGGCAATATCTGCCGCAGCCCGATGGCGGAGTTTGTGATGAAGGATTTGGTGAAGAAAGCCGGGATGGAGCGGCAATTTGTCATCGAATCGGCAGCCACAAGCACCGAGGAGATTGGCAACCCGGTTTATCCTCCGGCACGGCGGACGCTTGCGGAGCATGGAATCAGCTGCTCCGGCCATGCGGCGCGGCAGCTCAAAGGCAGTGACTATGAAAAATATGACCTCCTGATTGGCATGGACCGGGCCAATCTGCGGAATATGTCCCGCATCTGCGGCGGGGACCCTGCCGGCAAGATGCACCTCCTGCTGGACTACACCGCCCGCCCCGGCGAAGTGGCTGACCCATGGTATACCGGAAATTTTGAGGAAACCTGGCAGGATGTGCTGGATGGCTGCCGGGGGCTGCTGCGTGCGGTCAGTGACCAAAAGCTCCCGCAGGATTCCGAATAATCGGCGGTCTGCCGGCAATTCTGTGAGCCACATGGGATAAGCGCGCGGCAAAGCCTCGCGGGGCGGGGAAAACCTTGTGCACAATTCCCCCAACAGAAGGATTTCCCAAAAATATGCGGATGTGGTAAAATAAGAGCAGAAAACTTGCGGCTTAGCGGGATGAAACGGCGGGATGCTTCTATTCCGCCGGACAATTCTTGCTGCCATGCGAAAGATTGACAAGAACAGGGGACTGATACGATGCGAAACAAAACATCGCTTTGCAGAGAGTGGCGGTTCGCCAAAGGCGCGGAAAACTTTGACCCTGCCAAGCCGATAAGCGGCGCGGCGGCCGAGACAGTCACGGTTCCGCACTGCTGGAATGCGGCGGACGGTGCGTGCGGGGGTGAGTACTACCGGGGAACCGGCATCTACCAGACAGCCATCCGCGTGCCGCAGGACGCCGGCGCGTGCCATTTCCTCGAGTTTGAGGGGGCCAGCTCCGTCTGCCGGGTCTACCTCAACGGGACGCTGCTCGGCGAGCACCGCGGCGGGTACTCCACCTTCCGGTTTGAGATTACCGGCCTCTGCACGCCCGGGGGCGAGGACCTGCTGACCGTGGTGGTGGACAACAGCCCGAGCCAGGACGTTGAGCCGGCCACCGGCGACTTCACGGTTTTTGGCGGTCTTTACCGTCCGGTCTGGCTCATCAGCACACCGGCCGCCCATTTTGATTTGCTGTACCACGGTACGGCAGGCGTTCTTCTGACCCCCACCCTTGCGGAGAACGGGCAGGGGCTGCTCAAAATTGACCCGCACACGGCAGGGGCAGAAAACGCACGGATGAGCTGTGAAATCATTGACCCGGCGGGCAAAACCGTGGCCGCCGTGACCGATGTGCGGCCCGAACCGCTGACGCTGGAAGTCGAACATCCCACGCTCTGGAACGGCCGGGAACATCCCGCGCTCTACACCTTCGCCGCCCACCTCACGGACGGCGGGCAGACGGATGAGGTCCGCATGACCTTCGGCTTCCGCAGCTTCCATGTGGACCCCGACAGCGGATTTTCCTTAAACGGCACAGCGATGCCTCTGCATGGCGTGGCGCGCCATCAGGACCGCGAGGGCTGCGGCTATGCCGTGAGCGAGGCGGACCTTGCGGAGGATATGGCCATCCTCCGCGAGCTGGGAGCCAATACGGTCCGGCTCTCCCACTATCAGCACGCGCAGTATTTTTATGATTTGTGCGACCGCGAGGGTCTTGTCGTTTGGGCCGAGATCCCCATGCTTGCCATGGACCCCGCCAACAAAGCACAGTTTGCAAACGCCTGTGACCAGCTGACCGAACTGATTCTGCAAAATCAGCATCATCCGAGCATCTGCTTCTGGGGCTTGCAGAACGAGATTGCCGTGGAGGGTGAGTCGCTGGCCATGTACAGCGAGATGGAGGAGCTTCAGGCACTGGCCAAGCGCCTTGACCCCACCCGCCTGACAACTTCCGCCAACCTCTACTGCGTGAAGGACAACAGCCCGCTCAACCAGATTACCGACGTTGTGGCGTACAATATCTATTACGGCTGGTATTATGGCGAGGTGGAGGAGTACGGCGAATTCTTTGACCGCTTCCACGCTGAGAATCCGGATGTCTGCCTGGGCGTCTCGGAATACGGTGTGGACGCCAACCCGGCGTTCCATTCCGACACGCCCAAGCGCAAGGATTACAGCGAGGAATATCAGTGCGCCTTCCATGAGGCCGCATACTCCGCCATGGCAAAGCGTCCGTTCGTCTGGGGGACCTATGTCTGGAACCTGTTCGACTTTGGCAGTGCCCTGCGCGATGAGGGCGGCACAAAGGGCAAAAACTGCAAGGGCCTTGTGAGTTATGACCGCAAAACGCGCAAAGATGCGTTCTATTATTACAAGGCACAGTGGTCCGATGAACCGTTTGTCCATCTCAACGGCCGGCGTTACCGCGACCGCGCGGCGGAGGAAATCACGGTCCGCGTCTACTCAAACGCAAAGGAAGTGGCGCTGACCGTGAACGGTGAGGCGTTCCAGACAAAGAGCGGTGACAAGGTCTTTGTCTTTGAGCACGTCCCGCTGAAAATGGGGGAAAACACCGTGACGGCTGCTGCCGGAGAGGTGACGGATACCGTCATCTGGAACCGCACCGAACAGCCCAACCCCGCCTACACCTACGTTGACCCCAACCCCGGCTACAACGTCAAAAACTGGTTCACGCTCGGGCAGAGCGAGGAGGACCTTTTCCCGGCAGACCGGTACTCCCTGATGGACACGATGGGGGACCTGCTGGCAAACCCGCAGACAGCGGAACTGATCCGGCAGGCCTGCCCTGCACTCTGGGATGATCCGCGCCTGCTCGGTGCCAAGAGCTTTACGCTGTTCAAGCTCGTCAACCGTCTGAGCGGGTCCTTCCCGGAAGATACCGTCAAGGAACTCAACCGCAAACTTGGCGAGATTGCAAAGCCCGCCGCCCAATAAACCGCCGCAAGGCCAAAACTATACAAAATATCCCCGCGCCCGCCGATTTCGTTCGCAGGGTGCGGGGATTTTTGCTGTCAGGCTTTGTTCACCGTGGGTCAAATGGGGGAGCCGTCCACGGTGCCGCTTCCGCTTTTGTCCGTGCGCCGCTTTTGCCGGCTCGCACACCGGGACGGCATCCCACAGAGGCTTGAAAAAACAGTCATCCGACAGAGCGGTACGTTTTCTGCCGTCCGGCCGGCGCACAAAAATGTCGGAATTTATACAGATATGCCAGAAAATGTGCAAATTGCTCCGAAATTTTTTTCGAATATTGACCTTGCAGGGAGAATGTGATATCGTAAGTAATACGTAAAGTTTTTCTAAAAATTCAATTTAAAAAAGATAATTCTGTGCAGGATTGTCCGACTTGCCGGCGGTCGGGTGTTTCCCGGATGCGGAACACAGCGCAGCGGGACCGCCTTGGTTTTTGAGGTGCAGTATGACAGATAAGGAACTGCGGCGCCTGAGCCGGAGTGAACTGCTGGAAATGCTCATCCGGCAGACACAGGAAAACGAAAAACTCAGTCAGGAATTACAGCAGTGCCGCGCCGAACTCGATGAACGGCGCATCACGGCTGAGAAGGCCGGCTCCATTGCGCAGGCGGCGCTCAAACTCAACGGTGTGTTTGAGGCGGCACAGGCCGCGGCGGACCAGTATGTTGCAAGCGTGCAGCAGATGAACGGCGACCAAATCCGGGAAGAGACCCGCCGCCAAGTCGAGGGACTTGTGGTCAAGGCACAGCAATATGACGCAAAACTCCGCACCGAGGCGGACGCGTACAGCCAAAAGACCCGGACTGAGGCCGATGCCTACAGCCGGCAGGTCCGTGCCGAGGCGGACGCATACAGCCAACAGACCCGCACCGAGGCGGAGGATTACAGCCTGAACATCCGCGGCAAGGCGATCGGCGCCCGTCCTGTCCCGCAGCCGGCAGCTAAGACGGTGACCAACCCTGTCCCGTCGCCGGAACCCAAGGCGGAACCAAAGCCCGTCCCGCAGCCGGCAGCTGCGGAACCCGGGCAGGAACAGAAAAAAGGCCGGCTGAACCGTGTGTTCCGCCGCCAGCAAAAATAACCGCCGGTCCAAGCGGAGTGAATGCCCGGCGGCAATGGGGTAATGGATAGCAAGGAGCAAATTTCATGAAATCAAAAAAGAGTGTGCCGGAGACGATGCCCACTCTTGACCAGCTTGAAGGGGAGCTGCGCCGTGTAAAATACCGCGGCCGATTTGGCCGGGTCCTGCGCAGCACCATCGGGACCCTCGTGGTTGTGGCGGCCATTTCGGTACTGGTCGCAACCATCTGGATGCCGGTACTTCAGATTTACGGCTCGTCCATGGTGCCGACCCTTGAGGAGGGCGACATCGTGGTCTCTGTGAAAGGGACCGACTTTGAGCCGGGCGATCTGGTGTGCTTTTATGTGGGAAACAAGCTGCTGGTCAAGCGCTACATCGCCGGACCGGGGCAATGGATTGACATAGATGAGACCGGAAACGTTTACGTTGACGGCGAACTCTTAGATGAACCGTATATTGTTGAAAAATCCAGGGGCGAAACTGACTTGGACTACCCGTATCAGGTGCCGGAAAGCCGGATTTTCGTGCTGGGCGACCACCGTGCTACTTCGGTGGACTCCCGCAGCACGTCAGTCGGATGTGTGGCGGATGAACAGGTTGTTGGCAAGATTGTGTTCCGCGTCTGGCCGCTGAAATCTTTCGGCTCTCTAAAATAGAAGGGAGGGTGAGCGTAAAGTGAAGAATATTGCACAACAGCTGGCAGAGCTGTTTGAGCGTGAGAACCGCCGCAAAGGACGCTGGAGAAAAGTCGTCACGGCGTTGGCGGCTGTGGTCGTGTTCGTCACGACCTATGCGCTCATTCTGCCGGGCATCACGCTGGAAAAAGACCCCGTCTGCGGCATGGAGGAGCACACCCACACCGCGGACTGCTATACGCAGCTGACCTCCGTCACCAAAAAGGCACTGGTCTGCAATGCGGAAACGCTGCAAATCCACCAGCATACGCCGGACTGCTACAACGAGGACGGCGAGCTTGTGTGCGGGTATGCGGATTTTGTCGTGCATACCCATGACGAAAACTGCTATGATGAGAACGGCAGTCTGGTCTGCACACTGCCCGAAATTGAACTGCATACCCATGACGAATCCTGCTATGACGCGGATGGGAACCTTATCTGCGGCAAGCCGGAGGTCACCCTGCATACCCATGACAGTTCCTGCTTTGATGAAAACGGCAATCTCATCTGCAAAAAGCTGCAGGTGCTCGAACATCATCACAGTGACACCTGCTTTGCCGAGGTCGAACAGCCGCTGGATACCACGGCCCTGACCTGCACGAACACCGATCCCGACCACGAGCACACCGCCCTTTGCTATGGGACGTGGGTCCTGACCTGCGATAAGCCCGAGCATACCCACACCGATGCCTGCTACGCCGCGCAGGACGAGGACGAGCCTGCCGCGGACGAGGAGACGGAAGAAATCCCCGCGGATGATGAGACGGAGGAGACCCTCGCCGCCAAGCCCGGCATCATGCTTTTTGAAGAAAGCAATGATGCGGAAAGCGATAATGCGGCGAACGGCACAGGGGATACTGTGGCGCAGGATGATAACCGCATAAAATTGGACAAATATATTACGAAGGGCACGACATTTACATCTGCAAAGTATAATTCGGTGACTGACGCGGTGGAAGTCGGTTTCAAGATGACCTTTGCGATGGATAAAAAAGCCATTCAAGGGGAGAACTATCGGTATACTTATACGCTGCCGGAAGGTATCATCATCCCGGAAGATTTGCTGAATGTAGAAAAAGAGGGCTATGATACAGATGGCGCAACAGGTTTTACCTATGAGTTTGTAAAGGATGACGAAGGCTATCATATTTTGATTGATTTTGACGAGAATTATGTCAATGGCGCAAAGGATAACTTTAACTGCTATATCAACTTCAATGCCTCCGCGGGAAAAGAAGCATGGAAGGAGAGCGAAGGATATGAATTCAAATTCAACGATGGCTGCACAGTGACTATCCCTGCCAATGAAATTGAACACCCCGAAAACGCTACCGTGAACTACAACATTGCCGTCAGCAAATCCGCTTCCGGCTATGACTACAATAACAACAAGATTACCTATACCGTCAAAGTGGATTCCACCAAAGGCACCCCGGACCCGCTGAACCTGACGGATGTGCTGACGTTGAACGGCCTGAACGTGAAAGATGTCCAGCTGGTGGGCAGTGTAAAAAGAGACGCAATCGATGAGTGGGGAAATGTACAATGGAAAGAAACGCAGGACGTGGTAACCCCCACGGTTTTCAAATATAACGATAGCACTGGCGAGATTAACATGACTCTCGGCGCGTTACAACCGGAGGAACTTGATGGGAAGACCTACGGTCAGCGCTACACCATCACCTATGACGTCTACCTGGATGAGCCTGCCGCCGGCAGCCAGTATACGGTCGGCAACAAGGCCACCGTCTCCGGCACAGACTCGAAAAATAACGAGACTGTCACGGACTATGGCGAGACGAGCACGACCATAAACAAAGACCTCATCGTCAATAAGTCCGGTAATTATGATAAGTCGAACGATAAGATTCAATGGACGATTACAGTCAACGAAAACAAAAATGACATTGCAGGGACAACCTTGACGGACATAATGTTCCCTGCCAACGTTACCATTTCCCCGGAGACATGCTATACGAAGAATGGCAACACCATCACATTTGTGGGGGGAATGGATGGTAAAAATAAACAATCCTATACCATCACTTACGAAACGGACGCACCTCAGGTTGGTCCGGATGGAACAGTGACCGAAACAAACACAGTGACGGTTGACCCGCCGGGAGATAATACGCCGTCAAAGGACGTTACTGCCTCGGTCAAGATTGATAAGACCATGAAAATGGTCAAAACCGGTTCCTATGACAAGGCCACCAACTTGATTACATGGACCATCACGGTGAACGAGAACGGCAACAACATTGCCGGCGCCGAGCTGACGGATGGAATGTTCAAGGACCTGGATCCGAGTGCCTTTACCGTGACGGTTGGAGGCCAAAAGGTCACACCGGGTGACGACAATTCGGGAATTCAAATTGTCCAAACGAACAACAACAAGGTTGATAAGATTACTTTCAGCGGGGTAAATGGCGACACCAACACCAACACCTACACAATCACCTACACCACAACCCCCGACATCGAATTGGACAAAACCGGCACAGTGACGAACTCCGCGATCTTTGACCCGACCCCGGGAACAGCGGGCGGTGAAATCACGCAGGAACCTGGTGTATTTGTCGACAGAACGATTTCGTTCACAAAAACCGGCTCCTATGATTCTGCCAGCAAGACAATCAAGTGGAGAATTGCGATAAATAGCAGCGACCCCAAAAGTAATATTGCAAACTGGGTTTTGAAGGATCAATTCCTGGCGAATGCAACGGGTTTGACGGTCAGCAAAAATGGGGACGGAAATACGGATGCGGCTAAAGGCAACTACACCATCAACCGTGATGCAGACGGCAAAATATCTTCCATCAAATTCCTCCCAATTGGCGAAACCGAGATGAATACGGACTGCTACTTGATTGAATACACTACGCCCGCGGCAGCTGGATGGGAGGAGTCTACCGTCCATAATAAGGCCACTCTGACACCGCCGGGGGGTGAGGAAGTTCCCAGAGAAGTGGATGTATATGTCCCCGCGGAAGGCAATGTAGTCAAGAAAAACAAAGGCGCGACCACGCCGGACGGTGAAGGAAAAATCGCCATCACATGGCGGACGGAAGTTACAGTTCCTTCCGGCGGTTTGCCTGCGGGAACGGTAATCACCGATACACTGGGTGATGATGGCCAGTGGATGGACTGGCAGCAGATCCAGAAATGGGGCACGGTGCTGTTCGCAAAGCAAACCAGTGATTCCTATATTCCGGACATTAACTACTGGTGGCCACAGGGAGAAACGTACGACATTTATTTTTACACCAGTGATGGGAATAAGTATACTTACGCAGATATCGTTTCGAACAATGGCGTTCAGGGAAAACGCTTTGTCAAATACGAGATTCATTTCCCCAACGGTATCCCCGCGGATCCTTATGGCGGCCAAAAAATCTTCTTTGAGTATGACAGCTATGCCGATGTTTCGCAGGTAACAGATACTGCCACCTATAAGAACAATGTTACTGTAACACCTCCGAACCTCACCCCCAAATCCAGTGAAGCGACCTACACCTATAAAAAAGGCGGCGTATGGAAGACTGACGGCAGCGGCAAGGCTGATCCAAGCAGCATCTCTACCTCCGATGGCAAGCTGACTTGGAAGGTTAAGGTGCGAACCGACACAGAGTGCGATACAGTGACAGTGGTGGATACGCTTCCTGACGGTGTGACGCTCACAAATGTGCAGTTCAATTACAACACTTGGTTAACGCCGGATACCAATGGAAATATTTCGGGTAATCACTTTACGAAATATACCATTCAAGGAACAGCTGGTAAAGGTGAAGGCTCTGCCAATCAGACGGTTACGCTGAACATTACCAATTATAATTCATCGGATAAAATTCCCGCGGGCAAGGAGTTCGAACTTGTCTTTAACTGTCAGATTGATGAGAAAACGCTGGCGGGTATGGAGAACAAGACGGAAGCCACCGAATTCCTGAACACGGTCACTGCAAAAGAGGACGAAACCGATCTCGGAAGTTCCTCTCAGCAGCAAGATGTTACCTACACGAAGCCAATCACGACGACCAATCCGGTAGATAAAAGCGGTTCCTGGAACAATGACGCCCGCCGGCTGGAGTATTCGGTTGTGCTAAACCCGGATGGCACGAATCTAAATCCGGATTCAGATACCCTTGACTTTACCGACACCATGAACAATTATATCGCGAATCCCGATGCATATTTTGAGTCCGCTTTGCTGCCCGGCAGTGTGGAACTGTGCCGGGCAGTGCAGGACGCAGATGGCACATGGAAAACCGGTGAGAAAATCACAGACTGGAAATGGAAAGTCGAATCGAAAAAGGAAAACGGCTGCCAGGTGCATGTGATTACCGCCACTGTTCCGGATGAGACCCCGATGATCCTGAAATATGCCTATACTGTTTGGGTGCCGGAAGATTCTTCGTTTGGAAAGGATCCAAACAAATCCACTTACTATGGTCTATATAACAAGGCAACCCTGACAGGTAAAGAATCCTATTCGGGGGACAAAAAATTCAATGTGACATGGGAAAAATCCGACACTTCCGCCGGAATCAGCGCGGAACGATCCATGATTCTCTACAAGGTGGATGAATCCGGCTACGGCAAGCGGCTTCCGGGGGCAGAATTTGAACTTCATTCCAATACGGGGCAATACCTGAAAACCTACACAACGGATGACAAAGGATCTATCACGATTAAGATGCCAACGGATGAGGAGCTTGAAAAAGGAGCATACCCATTCGAGTATAACGTTGTCTACTATTTGGTGGAGACCAAGGCCCCGGAGGGCTATCTCTTGCCCAATCCTGCGCCCAAGTATTTCTTCTATTTCAGCAAGGCCGGTGATGGATACACCCCCCTCGATTCAGACCAAATCCCCGAGGGCGCTGTGGACCTGAGTGTGAACGGCTCGGTTATTTACTGTGAGAACGAGAAGGCAACAACCTCCATCACGGTGAATAAGAAGTGGCTTGCCAGTGATGGCAAAACGGACATCACGGGCAGCAAGACCGGCTCCGTCACCTTTGACCTCTACCAAATCGCCAGCACCACCCCGCCGAGTGAAAGCGGAGGGGGTACGGGCGGTACAGGAACAGGCAGTACGGACGGAAGCGCAACTGTTACAGTTAAAATAGGTAAGCGTGGCCCAGATGGTGGATTATGGGACGAAACGTATTCATGTAAAGTTGGAACGGTAATTTCGTTTGATATAACATCGTGGGGTACACCAGAGATTAAAGCAATTAAAAGTGATGAGAATTATTGGAATTCAAAGAATGTAGTCGAGTATGAATCCAAAACCGAATCACAACCCTCCACGTACCATTATAGCTATACGGTGAGCGAGAGTATAGTCATTACGGGTTATGCAAATGACGATATTCAACAGATAGACAATTTCCTCATTACACCGCCCTCTGCTTCCGACCCTGACCCTGAAGACCCCTCTACCGAACCTGTTGGCACGTACATCGGAACCTACACCATCAACTCGAATTCCACTACCGGTTGGAAGTATACCATTGACAACCTGCCCAAGCAGGGAACGGTCACTGATGGAAGTGGAACCCATACCGTTTACTACACCTACTACATCAAGGAACAAAATGGCGAGCGCTATGATGTTTCTTATGACAACAACTCCGGTATCGTGTCCGGGACCATCACGGTCACGAACACCGAGAGCGACAACCCCGGGTACGAACTGCCCGCAACGGGCGGAACCGGGACAGCACCTTTGTATACCATGGGAGCTGCGCTGAGTGTAAGCGCGGGACTCCTGTTGGTTCATAAGAAAAAACGCAGAAAGGAGGGGCGGCCATCCTCCTGATGCGCACAACGCAGTATCCCAATTCCCCTACAAAAAATCCAATACGAAAGGAACTTAACGCATGAAACACGCAAGAAAACTCGCCGGCATCCTGCTGGCCATGGTCATGGCTCTCGCCCTGGCCCTCCCCGCTTTCGCGGATGAAACTACCACCTACAGTCTCACAATCACGGGAACAAAAACGGGACACACTTACGATGTTTATCAGATTTTCACGGGTGAAATTTCTGGTGCACAAGGGAGCAGTGCCGAAAATAACGGCTATGTCCTGTCCAATGTTAAATATGGTAAGAACTATGGAACAGAAGGCAACCCCGTCCCCGAAGATGTTCTGAAGAACATCAAAGATGGCACTGCTGAAACTTTTTTGGCATCGTATGCTCCTACTGGCGATCCGTTTAAGTCCGTTGCTTCTGCTAATGACAACACGGTGATTTCCGGACTGCCCGCCGGTTACTATATGGTCAAGGACAAAAATGCGGTAACCGGTCAGGACGCTGCGACCAAGTACATTCTGCAGGTTGTTGGCAACACGACGGTTGAGGTTAAATCCGCTGTTCCTACGGTTGAGAAGAAGGTCAAGGAAAATAATAAACAGGTCACGGGGAACACCGATACTCGTATTCCGAATTATAAGCTCGATACCGGATACAACGATGTTGCGGACTACAATATCGGCGACAGCGTTTCTTTCCAGCTGATTGGCACGCTGCCTGAACGGTATGCTGACTATACCACCTATAAGTATGTTTTCCACGATACTCTTTCTGCAGGTTTGACCTATAATAACGATGCAAAAGTCTATGTTGTGAATGGCAACGCCAAAACGGACGTGACGAGCAGTTTTAAAGTCGAAACTTCGACGGATAATAACACGGGAAAAACCTCTCTGACAATTTCGTGCACCAATCTGAAAACTATCAGTGAAGTGACGAAGGACAGCTACATTCTCGTTGAGTATACGGCAACATTGAACAATGGTGCTGTCGTTGGACTGGACGGCAACCCCAACGAAGTGTATTTGGAGTTCTCCAATAATCCCAATAAGGACCATGAAGGCGAAACCGGTACTACTCCTAAGGACGAAGTAATTGTCTTTACCTACGAACTGGATGTAACGAAAGTCGATGGCGAAAACGAAACGACCAAGCTGAAAGACGCAGAGTTCAAACTGAAGAATTCCGATGGTAAGTGGGCAGTCGTTAATGCTGATGGCAAGATTACCGGCTGGGCAGGTACGGAAGATGGCGGCACTACACTGAAATCTAATGATGCAGGCCTTTTCTCTGTCATTGGTCTGGATGATGGCACCTACTATCTGAAGGAAACAAAGGCTCCGACTGGCTACAACAAGCTGGACAGTGAAATTACTCTGGTGGTTACTGCGGCCACTGTAAATAACCAGACTTGGAACGGTACTGCAAGTACAGCATTGACGGAAATCAAAGTCAAGGTTGATGATGGCACTCCTGAGGCCGGCGATGTAAACGCAGGCACAGTTGGCATTACCGTTGAGAACTTCGCTGGTTCCACCCTGCCTTCCACCGGCGGCATCGGCACCACGATTTTCTATGTGGTCGGTTCCATCCTGGTTCTGGCTGCGGTCGTGCTGCTCATCACCAAAAAGCGCATGAGCGAGGATAAGTAATTCCCCGCGCAAATCCCTAACGAAACCGTAAAATCCGCTGTGGAGCCAAAGGGGCGCGTCCTCTTTGGCTCACAGCGGCAAGGAGAACC
>JAQXGE010000006.1 GCA_029006135.1 Oscillospiraceae bacterium
CCTTGTTCACATCTGGGGCACCGAATATGCGGCGGCCCGCGCCATGCAGCAGGCGGCGGAAGATCTGCCTGTGCTGATTGGGATTCAGGGTGTGATGACGGACTGTGCCAATCACCTCAATGACGGCGTTCCGGAACGGTACCTCCATTCCGGTGCCCTTTGGCGGGCAATCGACCGCGTGGTACCCGGCGGACTGCTGGATGTGAACCAGGCCCGCTTTGATACGCTCGCGGCAAGTGAACAGGAGGTACTGCAGAACGCCCGCTTTGTGACGGGGCGCACCTCCTTTGACCGGGAAGCTGTTCGGCAGATGGCCCCGGATGCCGGATATTTTCCCTGCAACGAGACGCTTCGGCCGGAATTTTATCTTCCGCCGTGCTGGAGTCCCCGGACTTTCGGGCAGTCCCCGGTTCTGCTGCTCAGCCAGGGCAACTATCCGCTCAAAAATCTGCACACCGTTCTCAGGGCTATGCCGGCACTTTTGAAGCAGTGGCCGGGGCTGACGCTGCGGGTGGCCGGGTGGCCGCCGCTTGACAAAGGTCCGCTTCTGCGGCCTGTCATCCGCCGAATGTTCCCCTATCAAAGTTGGTGCGCTCAGCTCATCCGGAAATTGGGCCTTGACGGTCATGTGGAATACACCGGTCCGCTCAATGCTGCCGCCATGCGGCAGGCCTATCTGGAAGCCGACCTCTTTATCCTGCCCTCCTACAGCGAAAACAGCCCCAACAGCCTTGGGGAAGCCATGCTGCTGGGCCTGCCCTGTATCGCAAGCCGGGCGGGCGGTATTCCCGACATGATGACAGACGGTACGGAAGGGCTGATTTACGGCGAGCCCGGCGATGCCGATGCTCTGGCCAGCGCCGTTTCACAAATCCTGGGCCTGCCCGATCAGGGCGCAGCGCTGGGCAAGGCAGCCCGCGCAAGAGCCGCTGTCACCCACGATGCGGTCAGAAATGCCGCAGCACTGATTGAAATCTATCACGCCATTGTGAACGGGGAGGAAACGCCATGACAACGCGCGTCACCGTCATTGTTCCCTGTTATAAAGCCGCCGGGACACTGCGCCGGGCGGCCGACAGTGTGCTGGAAAGCGCGCCGCAGGACCTCGAACTGATCCTGGTGGATGACGGCAGTCCCGATGAGACGGGCAAGCTCTGTGACACGCTGGCCGGGGAAGATTCCCGTATCCGGGCACTTCACCGTCCAAATGGCGGCGCCGGCGCGGCGCGCAGCACCGGACTGGAAGCAGCTTCCGGGGACTGGGTGCTTTTCCTTGATGCTGACGATATGTTATTGCCGGGACTTTGGGCGGCATTGCCCACTGCAATGCAGGACGCACCCGGAATGATTCTTTTTGGCATGACACGCGCGAGCGGCCCTGCCCCCTGCCCGCTTGCTCCGGGGCGTTATGACCATGTAGCCGATTTGGGCGAAGCCCTTGACCCGCTGCTTTTTGAGAGCGGCTATTTGGCCGCACCTTATCCCAAATTATTCCGCATGGACATCATTCGCCAGGCCAATCTGCGCTTTGACGAGCGGCTGAAAATCAACGAAGATGTCCTGTTTAATCTGGATTTTTTACATTTTTTACAAAATTCCCCTGCCATTTTCTGCCTGCCGGGTGTATACTATAAACAGAATGATATGCTGGCGGGCAGTTTATCCCGCCGTCTGCGCGGGGATTTGCTGGATGCCGAGCGTATCACCCGTCCTGCCCTTGCCCGGCTGCTCGATGACGTGGGGGTTTCGTCCGCTGAACGGGAGCGGCTTTTGCGCAAGAGCCGGGTACGCGCCGCACTCAACCAATATGGTCTGCTCACAGGATGTAAGGGCGATATGCCCTTTGCCCGGCGGCGCGCCCTGTTTGCCGAGATTCTTTCGGATCCGGATGCACGGCAGGAACTGCGCCGTCTTCTTTCCAACGATCCCAACCGCCTTTTGGCCCTGCCCTACCGGCTGGGCGCCGCTCTGCGCGCCCCCGGGCTGCTGGCAGGCTACACACAAATCAAAAATCACTTTCTGCCAAATTGACAGGGAAGGAATTATTCATGTCCAATCCCACTATTTCCATCATCACAACCGTCTATGATGCCAAGGACTACCTGCCCCGCACGGTGCAGACCATTTTGGCCCAGACTTTCCGGGACATTGAACTGCTCTTAGTCGAGGATGGCAGTCCCAATGGATGCGGCGCACTCTGCGATGAACTGGCCGCTGCCGACCCGCGCATCCGGGTATTCCACAAGGAAAACGGCGGTCCGGCTTCGGCTCTCAATGTGGGGCTGGACAATGCCCGCGGGGACTATGTCGGCTTTGTGGATTCGGACGACCTCATTGAGCCGGATATGTTCGAGCGGCTTTACAATGCCCTCCAGCAAAACGGCGTCCGTCTTGCCGCCTGCAACGCCGATGCGGTGGATGAGCATGACGCACCGGTTCCCGATGCCGGGGTCCAGACCACCCGCACCGGTGTGCGGGATGCGATGGAACTTCTGATGGATACCTTCCAGACCGGCGGATTTTATGGTCTTTTGTGCTGGAATAAACTTTTTGACATCCGCCTGTTCCGGGATAAGGGCGTACATTTTGATGAGAGTATGTTCTTTGGCGATGATGCAAGTGAACTGCATCGGGTCTATGACGGCGAACAGGCTGTTTGCCTGCCGGATGTACTGTATCATTACCGCCGCCGCAGCGGACAGATGACCGAAGCGGTATTTCCGCCGCGCAAGCTGGATGACCTGACTATGTACTGGAACTGGCTGTGCTGGTTCCGGCAGCGTCCCGAACGGGCGGACTATTATCAGTGGGCTGTGGCATGGTACTGGAAAGTTTTTTATCTGTTCTGGTGTCAGGCCGGGGAATCCGGGCAGCTGCCCGCTCTGAAAGAGCAGTTCATGGCACACAAGAAGCATCTTGATTCCATTTTACCGCAGATTCTGCGCTGCCCCCATGTGCCGGGGACGGAAAAAGCTCGCGCCATCTTGTTTTGCGCCGCGCCTATGATGACCTATCGGCTTGCGCGTGCCCGCGGCAGAGCTGAAAAGAAAGAAGAGAGAAGTTGAGGGGGAAGTCGCGATGGACCGTATTGCAGTGAGCGTTATTGTTCCGATTTATAACACCAAACCATGGCTGGAAGAATGTGTTCAGAGTATTCTTGATCAGGATTTTCCGAAGGAGAACGGTGTCATCGAGGTAATCCTTGTCGATGACGGTTCCACGGATGGCGGCGGGGAACTGTGTGACCGCCTGGCCAAGCGGGATGACCGCATCCGGGTGATTCATCAGGAAAACCAGGGTCTTTCCGCCGCGCGCAACACCGGCATTGACGCGGCAAGAGGCCGCTACTATGCCTTTGTGGACTCCGATGACGTGATTCGTCCGGCTTACCTGAAAAAGCTCTACGATGCCTGTGAGCGTCATGATGCCTACATGGCCATCTGTGCCGTGGAGGATGTGCAGGAAAACGGGCAGTCCCTGCCCGAGCCGGCCTACACACCGCCCACCGATGTTGGTGTGTTCGTGGGCAAAGATTTGCTGAACAATTTCTACACGCCCAACGGAACCTACTATACAGTTGCCTGGAATAAGCTCTACCGCGCTGAGGTGTGGAAACTCCTCCACTATCCTGAAGGCCGTCTGCATGAGGATGACTTTGTGGCGCACCGGCTGTTCTGGCGGTGTGACCGTGTTGTCTGCCTGCCGGATGTGCTGTACAATTACCGTCTGCGCGGCGGGAGCATCTGCCGCGACACCATCAAGCCCGCCGCTTTTGACGCGGTGGATGGTCTGGCCGACCGTTACCGCTTCTTTGTGGAAAACAACGCCGACCGCAGTGTGATTGATGCAGCCTATGCGGCCTGCTGGCGGCGTTATCTGTTCCTGTGCGCCAAAGTGCGTCAGAACCCCGAACCGCAGCTTGTCAAAGCCATCAGCAAGGAGCAGTTTCTGATGCAGAGCCTCATCAGCTATCTGCCGAACTGCCGTCAGATGAAAATGACCGAAAAACTCTCCGCCGCCCGCTGGGCCATGATGCCTGCGGAAAGTCTGTGTCCATCCAAGCAGTCCTGAAACTTTGCGATTTCTGTATCTGAGAAAGGGTGTCCGTTTTGCCGCTGCTCTCCTCCAATGCGCCGCATCGTCCGCGCGTTCTGCTGATTCCCCCGCCCGAACTGCCTGTACCCGCTGTGCAGGGCGGTGCTGTGGAGACGCTTGTCACCCATCTGATTCAGGAAAATGAGCGCAGCGGCCAACTCGATTTGCTCTGCGCAAGTATCCCGGACCCGCAGGCCGTTGCTCAGGCGCAGCAGCTGCGTCATACCAAAATGCTCTATGTTGCCCGGCCCAAAGGTGTGCGGCGGTACTGGCCGATGGTCTTTGTGGAGCGGTGTTTCGGCGTGGCGGCCCCTTATGACCCATGGTATCAGAAGGTTCAGCTTTCTCTTGCGCTCGAACTGCCTCCGCCGGACCTCATTGTGGCGGAGGGCGGCACGCTGACCCAGTGCAGCGCAATCAGCCGGATGTTCGGCAAGCGGCGGTGTCTGGCGCATCTTCATGGTCAGACCTCCTGCAGCCACGAGATGGATACCATCTACGGCGGCATCCTGGCACTGAGTGAATTTATCCGGGATGATTATCTGCAAACGAGTTCGCTCGACCGCAGCCACGCCTATATTCTGCACAACTGCATTGATACGGCCCGCTTTGTCCCTGGCCCGGCGGATACCGCATTGCGCCGTTCTCTGGGATTTGAGCCGGAAGATTTTGTTGTCCTGTTCTGCGGGCGTCTCGAGCCGGACAAGGGGATTCACAAACTGCTCGAGGCCATGGCGGCTGTTTCCAATCCGCACATCAAGCTGCTCATCGTGGGCAGTCCCTTCTTCGGGCGCACCCAGCAAAGTCCCTTCCTGCGCAAACTCGAACAGCAGGCTGAGGCGTTGGGCGACCGCGTGCGGTTTACCGGCTATGTACCCAACGAGTCTATGCCGGAGTATTACCGTTTGGCTGATTTGGTCTGTGTCCCCACTTTGGTGGAGGAAGCCGCCGGGCTTGTGGCTGTGGAGGCCATGGGCTGCGGCCGCCCCATTCTGGCCACCCGCAGCGGCGGGATGCCGGAATATCTGGACGGCAGCCAGGCTGTTTTGGTCGACCGTGACGGCGATGTAGCCGGACAGCTGAGCTGGGCGATCCGGATGCTTTACGAACATCCTCAGCTGCGCGCCGAGATGGGTGCCGCCGGGGCCAAAACCGCTCAGAAGTTTTCCATTCCACGTTTTTACGAAGAATTTGTACGAATCATCAATGATTTTGGAGGCCATCTATGGAACAACCCGCCGTCTGCGTGATCGTTCCGGTCTATAACGCCGAAGCGACGCTCCCCCGCTGTGTGGAGAGCGTGCTGTCCCAGCAGGTCCGCGGCGGACTGCGGCTCATCCTGGTAGATGACGGCAGTCCTGACAACTGCGGTGCAATTTGTGATTCCTATGCCCGGCAGGACCCAAGGGTGACCGTCATTCATCAGGAGGACCGCGGCGTTTCCGGCGCTCGCAACAGCGGGCTGGATGCCGCTTCAGGCGATTATATTGTCTTCCTTGACAGTGATGATGCTCTGCTGCCCGGCGCGCTGCAAACCGCACTGGACGCGCAGACGGCTGACCCTGACGCCCTTGTGATTTGGAATTACACTACCGAGGAAAAGGACGCCGTCCCCGTTGCCTACACCACCCGAAGTGTGCCTCAAAGTTCGCTGGCACGGCTTTATCTTGACTGCCTCATTGCAATGCCGTGGAATAAGCTGTACCGCGGGGATTTGGCGCGGCTGATAAAGTTTGACGTATCGTATACTCTCGGTGAAGATTTACAGTTTGTACTGGATTATATTGCCCTGCTGGGGCGCAAACAGCCGGATTTTCATTACGCTGTGCTGGAAAGTGCTTTGACGTTTTACGACTGCAGCCGAACCGGGACGCTCTCAACCCGGTATCATGAGGACTACTGTGACATCTGGCCCCGTCATTTTGAAAAACTCAATGCCGCGTGTGCAGCAGCCGCTTGCCCTGAGAGCGACCTGATGCCGCTGCACCGCGCCGAACTGCGCGTAATGGCGGAAGGTATTGCCGACATTCTGCGCCGTGACCCGGCTGATGCTGAATCTCGGCGGGACAAGGCCCGCACTGCGCTGGCAAATTCCTGGCTGCGCAGCCTGCTGCGTACAATGACGCAGCAGAAATGTTACAGTCCTTGGCTGCTGCCCTGCCGGACGAACAGTCTGCGGCTGATCTGGACCCTGTCGGAGGCGGCCCGAACCGAAAGTCCGCTCTTTGGCAAGCTGGACTGGGCAGGGTACTATCTTCTGCTTGGACGGTACCGCCGAAGTTAAATCTTTGGAAAATCCCTGTATTCCGGTGCGCCGGGCTTTTTAAGCCCGGCGCACTGTGCTTTTCCGGTCGAAATGCTTTACAATACGCGGAAAAAACGATATAATAGGATGATTAGTATGTGATTATCTGCGCCTTTTACGGGCGCATTGGTCCGAAAGGAGCGGAACGCTGTGGGGCTGCAGAGCTTGCAGTATTTTGTATTTTTGGTCATGGTGGCTGCGCTGTATCTGCATCTCCCGGTGCGGGCGCAGTCCCCCTTTCTGTTAGCGGCATCGTGGATTTTTTACGCCATGGCCATGCCTTCCATGCTGCCCGTCACGATTGCCCTGGCGGTGTTTGTCTATCTGTGCGGGTTAGGTCTTGAGTGGAAAGACGGTGCGCACAAGACCGCCGCGCTGCGTCTGGGTGTTGTTGGGATGCTGGCCATCCTGGCCTTCTTCAAATATAACGGCCTTCTCTCCATTCCGCTGAGCGGATGGAAAAGCATCGCTATGCCGCTGGGCATCAGTTTTTACAGCTTTGCGGGAATTGCCTACCTCATTGACGCCTCCCGCGGCGACTGCGAGGTGGAACACAGCTTCATTCACTGCGCGCTGTTCCTGAACTTTTTCGCCACAGTCACGCAAGGTCCTATCTGCCGGGCGGGTGCGCTTCTGCCGCAGCTCCGCGAGGAGCATCGCTTTGATGAGGCCCGCACCGTGCGGGCACTGCGGCTCTATGCACTGGGATTGTTCAAGATGGTTGCCGTCAGCGATGTGCTGGGAGTTTTGGTGGATACGGTATTCCCCCATTACCGGGATTACAGCGCGCCGATGCTGATTTTGACCGCCGTGGCCTACACGTTCCAGCTTTATTTCAATTTTTCGGGCTATTCCGAGCTGGCGCGGGCCACCGGATTGATTCTTGGTCTTGAACTGCCGGAAAACTTCAAAACGCCCTTCTATGCCACCAACTTTTCCGGGTTCTGGAGCCGCTGGCATATTTCGTTCTCCTCCTGGCTTCAGGATTATCTCTTTATGCCGCTCGCCTGGGCGGATCTCGGGAAATATGGTCGGCTCCCCACGGAGTTCTGCGTATTCTGTGTATTTTTCCTGTCCGGCTTCTGGCACGGCAACACGGCACCGTTCCTTGTCTGGGGACTTTTGCAGGCGCTTTACCGTGTCGGTGAGGAGCTTCTTCATCGCCGCCTTGGCAAGCCGAAAAAGCGTGCGCCGGCTCGGGTTCTCTGGGGCAAGCGGGCTGTGGTGTTTATCCTCTGGACGGTGAGCATGGTGTTCTTCCGGGTCGGTTCCGGTGCCGGAATGACCGTGGGGGATGCTTTTGCCTACCTTGGACACTGTGCCGTGGGTGGCTGGTCCCCTGTCCGGTTTGCCGGAGAATTGTACAGTGCGGTTTACACTGGGTTCTACGCGAACACTATCATGGTAGCGGAATACTGGGTCTTTGCTCTGGCTGCCCTCGCTTTTGCGCTGTGGCTGGATTACCGCCGCTGTTTTGCCAACCGCAACCGCCCTGCCGAGATCGCTCTGGCGGCGGAAAAGCACCGTACGGTCCTGTATGTAATGCTCATCTGTTTTATCCTCGTTGGATATATCATGCAGAGCGGCGGATTTGGCACATCGGGCTTTGGAATGTACGCGAATTTCTGATTTGATATTTCCCTAAGGAAAGGAGACGGCGGAGCCGTTGAGAAACATCCTGAAAAAACTGGCCGTACTGCTGATACCGGTCTGGCTCTGGTTTGTGTTTTTTGTGGCCTTTGAGCCGAACAACTATTTTGGACTCAAGTCCGGCTCCTCCTCCAGCCAGCCGGTAGCGCGGGTGCGTGCTTACGAGCAGGACCCCGGCACCCGGCTGATGATTGGGGACAGCCGCCTTGCGCACATTGACCCGGCTCAGGTGGAAGCACTGACCGGGCAGTCCTGGCAAAATCTTGCCTTTGGCGGTGCCTCCCTGCGGGAGAGCATTGACCTTGTCAACTATGTGCTGGATTCCGGCAATGAGGTGGAGGAAATCCTGTTTGAACTTTCCTTCTACACGCTCAACACCCATTATGACACCGACCGGTTCTCAGCGCTTGAGGAGACACTGCGCAACCCTGCCGCTTACTGCCTGAACCTTGAATACAATGTCAACGCCCTGACGGTCTTTATGGACAAACTGAAAGGCACGCCGGATACCATTGAATCCGGTGACTGGGTGGAGGCGGATTACCGCGATGAAGCGGGCAATGTATTGCCTGTTCACAAAAAGCTCTATGATTATCCGGCTCTTATCACCCCAAAATGCGAGAACTGGACCTTCAACGAGGCAGAGTTTGACCGGATGCTTGCGCTGGCCGACCGCTGCCGTGAGCGCGGTGTGCGGTTCGTGGTGGTTCTTCCCCCGATGGCGGACATTGTGCGCAAGCAAGTGTGCGATGTGTACGGCATCACCGAGGTGATGGAGCAGGAGGTTCTGCCGCGCCTTTACGCACAGGACTTCCCCGTTCTTGACTATGAGTGGAGCGGAAGCTGCATTGAAAACGATGACACGCAGTTTTTTGACGGATTCCATCTGGACGAAAAATATGGTCTGCCGGATTGGACGGCCCAGCTTTTTGAGGACTGCGCTGCCGCAGAATAAGAGGTACCGATTTTGGATTTTCTGATTTTATACGAACACACCGTCCGGGAATACGAGAGTGACCTGCTGCTCAAATTGGAACTGGAACGGCGCGGATATACGGTTGAGATTCGTCAGCTGCTTGACCCCAAGCACCTGCGCCTGTTCGGGAAGGACAAGCCGGAAGTGCTGGTCTCCAGCTGTATGTATGACAATGAAGCCATCAACAGCCACGTTTACAATAACATTGGGCGCTGCAACAAGATTGTCAACCTGCACTGGGAGCAGATGCTGTCCGATACGCAGGAAGAGGGCGATTGGTTCAACATGAACGGCAACGCCAAGCGCTGTATTCAGACCTGCTGGGGCAAGCGCACGGCTGAGCGTCTTCAGGCCCATGGAATGGACGCCAAAAACACCCCCGTGACCGGTGCGGTCATGATGGATTTTCTGCGCCCCGAGTTCAACGGCTACTTCAAGGACAAGAAAACGCTCTGTGAAGAGTTTGGCCTTGATCCCAACAAACAGCTGCATCTGTATATTTCCAGTTTCGGCTATGCGAGTATGTCCGATGACGAGGTGGCGGAGCTCTCCAAAATGGCCGGCACGGACTTTGCGGGATTTGCCAAAACCAACCGTATTTCGATGAAAATGACGCTCGACTGGTTTGACCGATATTTGGGCGAACACCCGGAGGTTGAACTGGTCTACCGCCGCCACCCCAGTGAATGGAAATGCCGGGAACTGGACGAACTGGCGGCCAAGCGCCCCAACTTCCATGTGATTTTTGCCGACTCGGTCAAGCAGTGGATTGTGGCGGCGGACAGCATCTCCATCTGGATGAGCACTGCCATTGCCGAGGTCTATATGGCCGGCAAGAGCTGCCACATCCTGCGTCCCATCCCCATTGAGCATGAGTATGACCCCGTCATCTACAAGGATGCGCATTATATCACGACCTATGAGGAATTTGCCGAGGCGATGGCACAGCCCAACCCGCCGTTCCCGATTGCACGGGAGGTCATTGAGGGATATTTTGACCCTTCGCCGGTTCCTGCCTACAAGCGGATGGCCGATCTTCTCGAGCAGGTCTACCGCGAACCGCCGCGGGATGAACCGATGGGAGAAGGCTTCAAGCCGCATTTCAATGCGCTCAAGTTTGTCGCGCTCGCCGGTGTCCACTGGCTGTACCGCCACAAGTGGGAGCCGAAAAAGGTCTTTGCCATCTGTCCCCCGCTGGCAAACTTTGCCCAGCGCATTTACGGATATGTGGACAAGGCCTATGTCTCGCCGGAGGAAGTCCGGCGCATGGAGGACCGCATCCGGCCCTACGTCAAATAACCTGACCGCAAAGGAGCGATTCCATGTCCGAACCGAAAAAAGACAGCTTTGCGGGCAGCGTGATGAAATACTCCGTTGCCACCTATCTGGGATTTATCATTTCCGGTGCAGCGCTGATTATCAAGGGCATTCTTCCGGCCGAAAGCTACGCGGTGCCGGCCACCTTCATGGCGTACACGATGTCCTTAATGAATGTGGGGATGCTGGGGCTTGACCAGAGTCTGCTGCGCTTTTACCACGAGCCGCCGCAGGGCGTGACCGGGCGCAGGATGTTCACCGCCTGTACCCGGCTTTCGGTGCTGGTCATGGCGGTCGTGGGCTGTGCCGGAACGCTGTTTTTTGCAAAACCGCTTGCAACTGCTTTTGGCCTTGGCGAAAACGGCGTCCAGCTGGTGCCGCTGCTCTTCCTCAACGCCGCACTGTATATGCTGGTGCGGTACATCAACATCCTGCTCCGACTGGAAAACAATGTCCGCGCCTACACCACAGAGACGCTGTGGATGCAGGCGTGCCTCAACCTGATTTACCTGCTGCCCGGCTTTGTGACACACGACGCCCGTGCCTTTGTGCTCGGCGCGGTTTTGAGCTTTGCGGGGGTTGCGGCCGTCTACTGGCGCAAGGCGATGAAAGCCATTCCGGCTCAGAGTAAGGAAAAGCACGGGCTGAAAGTCGATATGGCAATCTACCGCGTCACCGTTCCCTATGGCATTGTGCTGGCGCCGGCGGCAATCCTGATTCCGCTGTACCGTTCGGTCTGTCTGTCCTTCTTAGGGATTTACGGCACGGCGGCCGAGCAGGGCGGGTTTGATTTTGCCTACACGCTCGCACAGCTGGTCACAACGATTCAGGCCGGGTTCTCTACCTACTGGGGGCCGTATGTTTACGCGAACTACCGCACCGAGCAGGAACGCATCGGGCGAATTCACGATCTGCTGAATTTCCTGATTTTCGGATTTTTCTGCCTGCTGGTGATGTTTGAGGACATCATCTTTATCATCTTCCCCGCAAAAGCGGCCTGCAAGCCTTATTTCCCGCTGATGATGCTGTCGGTCGTATTTTCCATCCTCTGCGAGGGAACCGTCTACGGCAACACCATCGCGCGCAAGCCGTTCCACGACACGATTGGCACTGCACTTGGCGTAGCGGCCAATATTGCGGTCTGTGCCGCAGCCGTGCCGAAATTCGGCGCAATGGGCGCAGCGGTTGCGCTGGTTGCTGCCAATGCGGTGATGTTCTTGTACCGCACCGTCACAGGGCAGTATTACTACCGCACCATTCCCAGTTTCAGCCGCACCATCTGCGGTTTTGCACTGGCAGTCATAGCCGCGGCGGCGGGCGTGGTGTTTGCCCAGCACTTCCTGCTCAAGTTTGCAGCGATTGGGCTGATTCTCTTTATTTACTGCAATATTTACCGCGCCCAGCTTCTCAAACTGTGGCAGATTGGAATGGGATTCCTCCGCAAAATTTTGCGGCGCGGCTGATGAAGACGCGGCTGATGAAAAAGAAAGGGTTTGATACACAATGAAGCATTGCGGCACACGGAACCTTGAAACGGAACGGCTGCTCCTGCGCCGTTTGACCCCGGATGACTGTGAAATGATGTTCGGCAACTGGGCGAATGACCCCGAAGTGACAAAGTATCTTCGCTGGAATCCGCACAAAGACTGGACCGTGACAATGGAATATCTCAACGAGATTGCCAAACAATATTCCCGTCCGGATTTTTACAACTGGGGTATCTGTGACAAGGTGACCGGCGTTCTGATGGGTTCCATCTGCATTGCTCCTGTCGATGACCTGAGTACTGCCGATGAATGGAAAAATATCAAAACCGAGCTTTTGGGCGATGCGTGGGATATTGGCTACGCGATGGGCAAAAAGTGGTGGAACCGCGGATACATGACCGAAGCGGCAGCCGCCGTTCGGGACGAGTGGTTTGGCACGGTGGGCGCGCCCTGGCTGGCCGGTTACCACGCCTCCCTCAATGTGGCGAGCAGCCGGGTTCTGGCCAAGACCGGATTCCGCTATGACCATGACACCGTGCTGCGCCGTTTTGACGGCACCGAGATGCCTTGCCTTGCATGGTATATGCTCAACCCCGGCACCCGTGACTGAAAGCTCCTGTCTATAAGGAGGAACTATGGAAGAAATCACACTGGACTTTGGCGCCCCCGCCGGGCAAAAGTCCTTAGATGAAATAAAGCCGATAAGGGTCGTGCTGCTTGCACTTGACCAGGGAAAGTTTGACGCGCAGCGCAGTTTGGATGAGCTGGCGGCACTGGCACAGGCCAACGGCATGGAAGTTGCCGCCTGTGTGACCCAGAAACGCAGCATGCCCGAAGCGGCCACCATGCTGGGCGAAGGCAAGGTGGAGGAAGCGCGGCTGGTCTGCATGAACACCGAAGCCGAGGCCGCTATTTTTGACGGCGAACTGACCGGGAGCCAGATTCGCAACCTGAGTGCTGCGCTGCAGGTGGAAGTTCTTGACCGCACGATGCTGATTCTGGAAATTTTCCGTGCGCGCGCTGCCACCAATGAGGGCAAGCTCCAGACGGAACTGGCGACCCTCAAATATCGGATGCCCCGGCTTCAGGGTCTGGGCGAAGCGCTGAGCCGCCAGGGCGGCGGTGGCGGCGGCGGAGGCGGAGCGCGGCGCGGCGCAGGCGAAACCAAGCTCGAACTGGACCGCCGGTATCTGCGCAGCCGCATTGACAAGCTGGAAGAACGCCTGAAAGAACTGGAAAAGCGCCGCGATGAGACCCGGCGTTCCCGCCGCAAAAACGGCGTGCCGGTCATTGCGCTGGTCGGCTACACGAACGTCGGCAAGAGCAGTTTGACAAACGCGCTGTGCGGGGCGGAAATTTTTGAGGCGGATATGCTCTTTGCCACGCTGGACCCAACGGCCCGCAAGCTCGTGCTGCCCAGCGGGCTGCAGGTCATTTTGGTTGACACGGTCGGCTTTGTGAGCCGCCTGCCGCACGATTTGGTGGATGCGTTCAAGAGCACACTTGAGGAAGCTGCCTGTGCGGACATTATCCTGAAAGTCGCGGACGCAAGCGACAGCGAGGCTGCCGATCAGCTTTCCGTCACGGACGAAGTTCTGAGCAGTCTTGGCTGCGATGAAATCCCGCAGTTGGTCGTCTACAACAAATGTGACCGTGCCGGAGCCGTGGCCTATGACCCCGATGTTTTGCTGGTGAGCGCCAAAACCGGATTTGGACTGGATGAACTGCGCCGCCGTCTGGATGAAATTCTTGCGCATCGGGTGCGCACAATCGAAGTTCTTCTCCCCTATGACCAACTGGCGCTGGCAGATATTTTCCGCACGCGCGGCAGTGTTCTGGAGGAGGAATACCGCGCAGAGGGCGTCTACTACAAAGTCACCGTCAAGGTGGATGATCTGCATCGCTTTGAACCCTATCTTGTCTGAACAGTTTATAAAAAGGACCGGCTTCCCATTGCGGGGAAGCCGGTCCTTTGCATTTGTCAGCCGATGCGCAAGTAATCAGCTGTGTTTATAGTAGTTAATCAGGCAGCCGTCCGCCAGAATCTGACGCTCAGCATCGGTCAAAGCGCCCAGGCGAACCGTGAACGGCGTGACGGTACCATCGGCATGGACAGCGGCTGCGGGCATGGAATCCGCCGCATTGAGCAGCGCCGTGCGCACACCGGGCAGGAACACATAGTCGCCTTTTTGGAACACCGTGGGGTCCTCTACCAGGAAGGGCAGCATACCCCAGTTGATGCAGTTGGAACGGTAGCGCTTGGTGGCGTACTCCTTGGCAAAGTTTGCGGCGCCGCCGAGAACGCGCTGGCAGCTTGCGGCCTGCTCACGGGCAGAACCATCGCCGGGCTTATTGGCAAAGATGGCGGAACCGATGTTGGTCTTTGCCGCGTCAACGGCAAATCCCGCTCCCTGCAGGGCATTGCAGACCGATGCAATCTCCGTGGGAACCGTACCGGCGGCGCGCGCCTCATCCAGTGCCTTGACGGCCTTGGCGGCAGGCACATAGTCCGGGTCTTTGCGGGAGAGCGTAAATTCCGCAAGGCGGAGAGGGTTCGAGCGGAAGGAGGAAGTCTCACCGGAGGGAATCAGTTCGTCCGTGGTGGTAACGGGGTCGGTGATATAGCTCACGACCTTCACCAGCAAATCTTCGCTCAGCTCAGGCTGCTCCGGCCAATCCTTAATGTTGGGGCCGAACTTGAGTGCCGTTTCCGGCTCGGCGTGACCCCAGCCATCATAGACGCGCTTATCATAAACGCTCTTGTCAAAATGATAGGCGGGCGCGGTAAATTCATGGTCGCAGACCTCACTGGCCGCGGTGAGGACACCGCCGTTGGCGGCCGTTGCCGCGATGGAGCGGGCATCCATAAGCGCCACACCGGAAATCTGCCCCTCGCCGGGCTTGGAGCCTTCGCGGTTGGGGAAGTTGCGGGTGGTGTGGCGGATGCTGAATTCCCCGTTGGCGGGCGTATCGCCTGCGCCGAAGCAGGGACCGCAGAAGCATTCACGGAAAATGCCGCCTGCGCTCACGATATCCGCCACCGCACCGTTTTTCACGAGTTCCAGGTAGGTGGGCATACTGTCGGGATAGGCGCTGAACTTGAACACGCCGTTGCCGCAGCTCTTTCCGCGCAGAATATCCGCTACGGCGCAGAGATTCTCATAGGTACCGCCGGAGCAACCCGCCACGATGCCCTGGTCCACAAGGATGCTGCCGTCCGGCTGCACCTTGCTCACAAGGTCCATCTTGACCCGTCCGCCCAGCTGTTCGTTGGCGCGGAGTTCGATTTCATGCAGAATATCCTTGGCGTTTGCCTCGAGTTCCCGGATGGGGTAGGCGTAGCTGGGATGCATCGGCAGGGCAATCATGCACTCCACGGTGGAAAGATCCAGTTCAATGCAGCCGTCATAGTAGGCCACATCGGCGGGCTTGAGTTCCCGGTAAGCCTCCGGGCGGCCATGAACGGCGAAATACTCCTCCGTCACGGAGTCCGTCTGCCAAATGCTGGACCAGCAGGTTGTCTCGGTAGTCATGCAGTCAATGCCGTTGCGGCAGTCGGCGGAAAGATTGGCAACGCCGGGGCCGACAAATTCCATGACCTTATTCTTCACATAGCCGTTGGCATAGGTAGCACCCACAAGAGCGAGCGCCACATCATGCGGGCCGACGCCGGGGTTGAGTTTGCCGGTCAGGTAAACGCAGACTACGCCGGGGCGGGCCATATCGTAGGTGCGTCCCACAAGCTGCTTGGCAAGCTCACCGCCGCCTTCGCCTACGGCCATTGTGCCGAGAGCGCCGTAGCGGGTGTGGGAGTCCGAGCCGAGAATCATCCTGCCGCAGCCGCTCATCATCTCACGGTTATAGCTGTGGATGACGGCCATATTTGGCGGAACATAGATGCCGCCGTATTTGTGTGCAGCGGAGAGGGCAAACTGATGGTCGTCCTCGTTGATGGTACCGCCCACCGCGCAGAGACTGTTGTGGCAGTTGGTCATCACATAGGGCAGCGGAAATTTTTCCATGCCGGATGCGCGGGCCGTCTGGATAATGCCCACATAGGTAATGTCATGGCTGGTCATGGAGTCAAACTTCATGCGCAGATTTTCCATATCCCCGCTCTGGTTATGCGCTTTGAGGATGCCGTAGGCAATGGTTCCCTGCCGGGCCTGCTCTTTGGTTACGTTGGCGGGTGCCGTCTGTGAAATCTTGCCGTTGACAAGATAGACGCCGGAATCATGCAGCTTCATGGTTGGTTTTCCCTCCCCTGTTGTCACAGCCGCGCCGCAAGGGCATCGGTAAATTCGGTGGTGGTGGCGGTGCCGCCGATGTCCGCCGTCACAACGCGGCCTTCAGCCACCTGTGCAAGGATTGCGGCGTTGAGGCGCGCAGCCTTATCGGTCATGCCCAAATCGCTGAGCATCATCGCGAAAGCCATCAGGATGGCGGAAGGATTGGCCTTGTTCTGGCCGGCAATGTCAGGCGCAGAACCATGGACGGCCTCATAAATGCGGGTATTGGCACCGATGTTGGCACTCGGGGCAAAGCCCAAACCGCCCACAAGGCCGGCGCACAGATCACTGATAATATCACCGTACAGGTTAGGCGCAACCAGCACGTCAAACTGTTCGGGCTTCTGCACGAGCTTCATGCAGAGCGCATCAATGATGCAGTCGTCCGCCTGAATGTCGGGATAGTCCTTTGCCACCTCACGGAAAGTCGAGAGGAAAAGCCCGTCAGTGAGCTTCATGATGTTGGCTTTATGCACCGCCGTGACCTTTTTGCGGCCGTTTGCGGCGGCATAATCAAAAGCAAAGCGGCAGATTCGCTCACAGGCCGGCTTTGTGATGAGCTTCACGCCGTTGGCAATCTCATCGGTCAGCATATACTCAACACCCTTGTACAGGTCCTCGGTATTTTCACGCACGATCACGAGATCCACATTGTCAAACCGGGTCGGCACACCGGGCAGGGTATGCACGGGACGCAGGTTGGCGTAAGTGGAAAAGCGCTGGCGAAGCTGCACATTGATGCTGCGGAATCCCTTGCCGACAGGGGTAGCGGTGGGACCTTTGAGCGCCCAGCCGCACGCGCCGATGGCATCCAGTGCGCCCGGCTCAAGGAGTTCCCCGTGCTCGGCGGCATACTCCGCGCCTGCCTGGAATTCCTGCCATTCAATACCGGTATCCAGAACATCGGAAATTCTGCGCACGCTCTGTGCGATTTCGCGGCCGATGCCGTCACCGGGGATCAAAACTGCCTTCATTGGACCTTTGCCCCTTTCTTCATTTGTATATTCCTGATTTTTGAATCAAAAACATTTGAGTAAGTATAGTACAACAGTTTGAGTATACCCATTTTATTCGGCCTTGTCAACGTAATTCTTTTAAGCATTCCCTGTTTTGGAGGTGTTAAAACTTTATAAAATAAAGTCTGTACGGAGCATGCAATGCGTTAATTTAAGATATAGGCTTGACGTGACGGGGAAAATACTATAAAATCAAAGGTATTCAACACTTTAGTTCTCAAAAGCGTTTGCGGTGCAGCCGGAATACGGACTGCACAGGGAAGGCCGCGGAGCGGTAAAGTACCGGTACCGGCGAGGGGGTTCCCTTCCGTGCCGGGGAATCAAGAGGAGGCGGAGAGTATGTATTATCCTGATGTTCCGGCGCTTGAACCGGATGACATTGCACTTTTGTGCAGCGAATATGTGGCACACAACAAACATCTTGATCCGCGTGTAGCGGACCGCCTTGGCGTCAAGCGTGGTCTGCGCAATCCGGATGGAACCGGCGTGCTGGCGGGCATCACCAATGTTTCCAGCGTTATTGGTTACGAAAAGCTGCCCGAAGGTACCATTCGGCCGATTCCCGGACGTCTTGTCTACCGCGGCATTGACATTGACACGCTGGTCGAGGAAGCGGACCGTCATGACCGGTTCATGTTCGAGGAGGTCATCTGGCTGCTGCTCTTTGGCTCCCTGCCCACAAAGGAGCAGTACGCCCGGTTCTGCCGGCTGCTGGACGAACACCGCGAACTGCCCAAAGGCTTTGCGGATGACATGATTATGAATTCGCCCTCACCGAATATCATGAACAAGATGGCGCGCAGCGTCCTTTCGATGTACAGTTATGATG
>JAQXGE010000007.1 GCA_029006135.1 Oscillospiraceae bacterium
ACAAGAACCTCCAGTGCTTTTGTATTGCGGTTGCCAGACCACTTACATTTTAGCACTGGAGGTTCTTTCTTTCACTAAAGTCTTTTTTATTGACCCCCAGTTGAACTGGGGGTTTTATCATGCCTATTCGGCGCCAAAAAAGGCCGCAGCCCAAGAAGGGCTGCGGTCTGATTTATTCAGCAATAACCTGTGCGGGTTCAGCGGATTAGTAATCCATGTCGCCGCCGGCAGGAGCTGCGGGAGCCGGAGGCTCGGGCAGATCGGCAACCAGGCTCTCAGTGGTCAGGACCATAGAAGCAACGCTGGCAGCATTTTCCAGAGCGGAACGAGTTACCTTGGTCGGGTCAACGATACCGGCCTCAATCATGTTCTCAACATACTCTTCCTTCTGAGCATCATAGCCGTAGTTGGGCTTGCCTGCCTGAAGGATGTTGTTGATGATAACGCTGCCTTCCAAGCCTGCGTTCGCGGCAATCTGGCGCAGAGGAGCTTCCAGAGCCTTACGGACAATCTTGGCACCGGTGCGCTCATCGCCTTCGAGTTCACCAACCAGCTTATCCACAGCGGGGATTGCATTGATGGTGGCAGTGCCGCCGCCGGCAACAATGCCTTCCTCAACAGCAGCGCGGGTAGCGTTCAGAGCATCCTCAATGCGGAGCTTCTTTTCCTTCATCTCAACTTCGGTAGCAGCACCGACCTTGATAACGGCAACGCCGCCGGCCATCTTGGCCAGACGCTCCTGCAGCTTCTCACGGTCAAAGTCAGAGGTAGCGGAAGCAATCTGAGAGCGAATCTGAGCAATGCGGTTGTCAATCTCAGTCTTTTCGCCTGCACCGCCAACGATGGTGGTGTTGTCCTTGGTCACCTTAACCTGACGAGCGGTACCCAGCATACTCAGGTCGGTATCCTTGAGCTCGTAGCCCAGATCGCTGCTGATGACAGTGCCGCCGGTCAGGATAGCGATATCCTCGAGCATCTCCTTACGGCGATCGCCGAAGCCAGGAGCCTTAACGGCAACAACATTCAGGCCGCCGCGCAGACGGTTGATGATAAGGTTGGACAGTGCATCGCCATCAATATCCTCGGCGATGATGAGCAGCTTGCGGCCGGTCTTAATGACCTGCTCGAGCAGAGGAACGATATCCTGGAAAGAGCTGATCTTCTTATCGGTGATCATGATCTTGCAGTCATCGTAAACGGTCTCCATCTTATCGGTATCGGTAACCATATACGGAGTGATGTAGCCGCGGTCAAACTGCATGCCTTCCACAACCTCGGTGTAGGTATCAGCCGTGGTCTTGTTTTCCTCAAGCGTGATGACGCCATCAGCAGTGACCTTCTCCATTGCATCCGCAATCAGGTTGCCGATCTCGGCATCGCCTGCGGAAACAGTGCCAACACGGGCAATGTCCTTGCTGCCGCTGACCTTCTGGCTGTTCGCCTTGACAGCGTCGATGGCAACATTGACAGCCTTCTGGATGCCGCGCTTAATGTCCATGGGATTCGCACCGGCGGTAACGTTCTTCATGCCTTCGTTCACCAGAGCCTGAGCCAGAACGGTAGCGGTGGTAGTGCCATCGCCAGCAGCGTCGTTGGTCTTCGTAGCAACTTCGCGAACCAGCTGAGCACCCATATTCTCAAAAGCGTCCTTCAGCTCGATCTCCTTAGCAATGGTCACGCCATCATTGGTGATGACCGGAGAGCCGAACTTCTTGCCCAGCACAACGTTGCGGCCTTTGGGGCCCAGAGTGATTTTAACGGTATTAGCCAGCTGATCAATGCCGGCGCAAAGGGCTTTGCGAGCATCCTCGCCCTGCAGAATCTGTTTAGCCATAATGAATTACTCCTTTTGATTCAAATCAATCTGTCGTTCGGTCTTGTGTGCTTACTCCACGATAGCCAGGATGTCGCTCTGACGGACGATGGTGCACTCCTCGCCGTCCACCTTGACCTGCGTGCCGGAATACTGGCTGGTCAGAACTTTGTCGCCAACCTTGACGATCATTTCAACTTCCTTGCCATCCACAACGCCGCCGGGGCCAACAGCCACGACTTCAGCAACCTGAGGCTTTTCCTTGGCAGAGCCGGTCAGAATCAGGCCGCCCTTGGAAGTCTCTTCTTCTTCAGCAAGTTTGATCACAACGCGATCTGCGAGAGGTTTGATTTTCATGGTGAAATATCCTCCTATAATGAAAGTTTATTTAAAACTTGTTTGTTTAGCACTCATTTCTCTTGAGTGCTAAATCTATTATAACTTCCCATTCCAAAAAATCAAGTGTTTCAAGTATAAATTTTTTGTGAATTCATTTTTTATTCGTTTTAACGTCTAATTTTTTGCGGTTTTTTTCTTCTTTTCTCTTGATTTTTCCCTCCGTCCCTTCATCCGATGTTTTTAGCACTCTATTTTTTACCTCTGGCAATCCAAACCAACAAAAAAAGCAGTCTCTCAGCCATATCATAAAGAGAGACTGCTTTTTAATCAATATAAGCTAAAGAAATCTATACTAAAAACTTACTGTAGTCAGGTATTTCTTTGTTTTTCAATGTTACGCGCTTCCTTTCCTGTCTCCTGTTCTTCGTGTTTTCCGTCAGGTTTCCGGTGCATCTTCCCGCAAAATTGTAAGGTTCGCTCGGACCTTCCCGACTTTTCCAAAGCGATTCTGCACCCAGAAGCGGAAGTTCAGCGGATCTTCTTCCCATAGCCGCAGCTCCGATTCGAGACATGTGAACGCATTTGTCAAAGCATGGTCAAGTTCTTTCCCAAGTTCTTCCTTCGAACGTTTCTCCTCTCCAAGTTCTGATAACCGGCAATTGCTCAATGTCAAGATAACCTGCACCGAATCCACACTTTCAGGCTGCACGGCCGTGTACACGTCTGCCTGAAAATGAATTTTTTCTTCGTTCAAGGTGCAATCCATCCGATCGCTTTGCCCAGTAAGAATAGCCGCCATCTGCGCTTCAGCGCCCTGCCTGCACACGAACTTTGCTTTCTTTTCTGCAAGAAAAGCAAATGCATATCCTGTATCCTCATACACCGGAATAGCACACATATCCTTTTTGGAAAACATCGTCTGCAGCCCACATTGAATACCATATTTTTCTTTCTGTGATGTCATTTTTTCATAGAGTTCCGGGGCACATTCAGTGATTTCATCTTTGCCATAAGAATGTCCCAATGCAAATACCGTAATTTCCGGCGCAGGATGCGCGGTCTGCTCCACAAGGGATGCAAGCTCCTGTGCTTCCTTCCAGCCGCATTCTGCCGGAAGTGCCACAAGGTCCGTTAGCCCATAGAAAGCCCTTCCCTGCAAAGCGTATTCTGCGTTGTCCCACGCTTCAGCCGCTGTATCCCCCTGTGCCGCCACCACTTTAAATTTTTCTTCCTCGTTTTCTTCATCACAAATCAGCAAAACAGCAGTGAGACCCTCTGCGCCGCTGTCAAAAAACACCGCACGGACAATCTCTCGCTGGGAAAGAGGCTGAGCGCCGCAGCCGCAAAGAAGCAATCCGATTAAAAACACTGCTGTCAGGCGGTTTTTCTTTTTCTGCTTCCACCGAGACATTGGATAACACCTCCCAGCACGACCGGCAGAGCATATGCCCAAATTAGAATATTTCGCCACTCAAAAGCGCGCTCCAAATCTATGCTGCGCCACAAAATGCAAAAAAGCAGTACGCCGCCCAGATACCAGAAGAAACGGTCGAGTCCCACGGCGGTGTTTCCCTGCCCCGTTTTTCCTCCCAGCAGTTCCACCATCGTATAGAGATAAACCGCCAGCTTTACGCTCACCGCCATAGTCCACAAAACAAGCTGCACCCACTCCAGACGATTAAAAATAGAGAGTGCTCCGCACTGTGCCGCCGCTTGCACCGGCGATGAGCGTCCCGGCATGGCCGCGCCAAAGAACAGTTCCAGAAGAAGGTGTATGCCCGTATCAAACAGCACCCCGCTGCAGGCAAGCCGCACAGCGGATCGTTCTGATTTTTCCCGCTTCGGAAGAACCGCAAGGAGCAGATACTCCGGATAAAGTACTGTCTGGGAAGAAATCGTCCCCAACCATTCTTCCGCTGTAAGGGAAATGTTTTGCAAGTTTGTCACTCTCAGCTGCTGTGCAATCGAGAGGAGCATGGCCGCCAGCCCTATTGCCAAAAGCGCCAGCACCGCCCCGGCGGTTTGTCTCAGTGCGTTTTCCCTGCGAAGATAAACAACCGGCAGCAGCAGTACAAAGCATGAGGCCATCAAGCCCACGGTTCCGGGATACAGGCTTTCATAAATATTTCGCAGGCGAAGAATTTCAAGCACAGAACTGGCCGCCAAAATCACACAGAGCCCACCGCGCAGGGGCGCACAATCCCAGCGTTTCCATCCCACAGAAAACCAAATCGTTGTGAGTGCAAGGGCAAGAATACTGGCTCCCGCCGCAAGAATCCCGATTCTGCTCCAATAGCCTGTGTGGAAGCGAAGCACAGCATTGCTCAAAATCCCAATCAACAGTGCAGGCATCCAGTCATGTCTGTTTTTCTCCACGGGTTCCAAGCACCTCCCCCCATTGTGCCAGTCTTGACCAGATTGTTCTGACAAAGCCATCCCTCCAGGCAGCGTGTTTTGCCGGAATCAAGGGATAGAGATAATCATAGCCAAAAGAATCACTTCCGCAGGCCATAGCCAGAACTGTCAAGAAGCCACAAGCGATTCCCGGAACGCCAAACAATCCTGCAAGGACAATGACCGCAAAGCGAAACAGGATAGACTGTTCGTACAGACTGGGAACTGCAAGCGTTGCAATGGTCGCAGCCGCCGCCATTGTCAGGACAGGCACACTGACAATGCCAGCGGAGACAGCGGTTTCCCCGAGAATGAGTGCCCCCACCAGGCTGACTGTGTGACTGATGGATTTTGGCGCGCGGAGACCTGCTTCCCTTACAATTTCAAGCAATAGCGTAACGGCCAGCATTTCCGCCATCGGCGGCAGCGGCGTGGACGCCTCCCCTTGGGCCAGCTTTGCGAGCAATCGCACCGGTATGACTTCCGGCGCATAGCTGACCGCCATCACATAAAGTCCCGGGCCAAAAACAGAAAGCAAAAATGCCAGATATTTGAGCATCCGAATAAGTCCCGCAAAGACAGCCCCGGACGAATAGTCGTCCAGACATTCAAAATGTTCCGCAAAAAAGTTCGGCACAACCATGGCCAGCGGACTGCCCGAAACAAGTACAACAATTTTTCCTTCGCAAAGCCTTGCACAGGCAACAGCGGGGCGTTCGGTATAAGCTGCCGCCGGGAAGAGGTTCAGCTTGTCCTGTTTAAGGAAAGAAGCAAAATAGGTGCTGTCCAGCAGAATCGGTATCCTTATTTTTTGCAGACATTCCCGCATTTTCCTCACAACCTCCGCCGGTGCCAGGCTCCGGTCATAACAAATGCAGTATTCGGTTTTGGCGCGTGTGTTTGCCGTGCAAATTTCTGCCACAAAGTCCTGCGTTCTGAATTGACGGCGCAGCTGAGAGATATTATTTCGCAGATGTTCCGTAAACGCATCTTGCGGGCCTCGGATGTTTCCTTCCCCGCTTGGATTTCCAACGGAACGCTGAACCATATCCTGTGTGGAAAAGGTCAGCGCCTCCCTGCTTCCGTCAATGAGCAGCACTGCCATGCCAGACGTCAGCATTTCAACCAGTGCCGTTCTATCTTTCACTGTTTCTGGCTCTGCGGGCAGATAGCTTCGATTCATCAGGGCCTGCATAAGTTTTTCTCCATCCGGCTCAATAAATCTCTCACGTTCCAATTCATGCAGCACCATCACGCAGAGTTTTTCCGGAGAAGAAAGGCCCGCAAACATTGCGATACAGCACCGCACACCGGAAATCTCAAAATGTCGGGTATAGAAATCCCCCGAGTTCCCAAAAATAGAATCCAGAAACGCAGTGTTTTCTGTCAGTTCTCTGCTCAGCTTTTCTTGATTCAATCTGATCGCCCTCCCTCTGATTCAGTTTATCCCGCAGAGCGGAGGAATAGTCACCGGGAGGAAGATTATGGTTGCCTGTGTATTTCGCACAATTATCATCTATGCCGTTGTCATTTTCGCCATGCGTCTGATGGGAAAACGTCAGCTTGGGGAACTTCAGCCCTCGGAGTTGGTCACAACTTTTCTGATTTCCAATGTAGCTTCCATCTGTATCGATGAGCCGGACCTGCCTTTGCTCGCCAGTATTGTGCCGATTCTGCTCATTGCAGCCCTTGAAATTCTCAATTCCAGCGCCGCATGGTATTTTCCCAAATATGCCGCGCTTCTGTTCGGTCAGCCCGTCACCGTCATCCGCAATGGGGAGATTGACCAGGATGCTCTGCGCCATCTGCGCATTACAACCGGTGACCTGATGGAGGCCCTGCGCGGTAAGGACTTTTATGACCCGCAGGAAGTTTTCTGGGGTGTAGTGGAACCCAACGGGAGCATCAGCACCGCTGCCGTCCCCACAGCCGGCCAATCCGCCCCCATGCTGCCTTTAATCATTGACAGCCAGCTCTATCCGGATAATCTTTCCCTGTTAGGGCACAGCAGATCCTGGCTGGACCAGACTCTAAAATCAAAGGGGCTGCGTCACGAGGAAGTTCTCATTTTTCTCTGTAACGGGAAAGACACCCTGCTGATACCAAAAAGACTGCCCAAGAAGAGCAGTCCTCGATAAGAAAGCGGCCATAACTTAGGCGGTTTTCTTATTTTAGGCTGTCTCTCGGGCAGTCCTGTATTTGATGAAATGGAGCCAAGCGATATGAAACGAAACTGGTATGCAGCGGCAATCCTGGCTTTTCTTGCGATTTTTCTGCTTGGATGTCAGAGCTATGTACACAAAACGTCCCAGTCACTTCAAAGCGAAGTCAGGCAAGCCTACGCCCAGACACTGAAACTCGATTATCAGGGCGCGCGCAAAACACTTAGCAAAGCACAGAGTCATGCAAAACAGGCAAGCAGTATTCTATGCTTTGTGGTGCGGCGAACAGCGCTGGAACGCGTGAACGAGACAATGTCCGTGCTTTCCGGCTATGCTAATCCTGATAACCAAGCTGACCTCGCTGTCGAAGTGGCACGCGCCTGCACGCAAATCGAGCAGATGGAAAAATCGTTTCTTGGAGTTTTTTAAGCCTTTTCGCCGTTCTTTGCCTCTCCGGATGCCGATTTAGAGCGGGAGTCAAGCATATCCTTAAGCTCTTCCATGAAGGTGTTGACATCACTGAACTGGCGGTAGACCGAGGCAAAGCGAACGTAGGCCACATCGTCCAGCTGCTTAAGTTCCTCCATCGCAAGATCACCAATGTGGATAGAGGATACCTCACGGTCATAAGAACTGTGGAGTGTCTGCTCGATACGGCTTACCGCAGCATCAAGCTGCTGGTAGCTGACCGGCCGCTTTTCGCAGGCGCGGAGCATACCGTTGAGGAGTTTCTGACGGTCAAACGCTTCGCGGGAGTGGTCCTTCTTGACAACCATCAGCGGAACCGTCTCAACAATCTCATAGGTCGTAAACCGCTTTTTGCAGGAAAGGCATTCCCTGCGGCGGCGAATTTTTTCGCCGTCTTCAGCCGGACGTGAATCGATTACTTTGGAATCAATAGCACCGCAGTACGGGCATCTCATAAGACATCCTCCTGTCTGATTGTGTCAGTCGGTCATGCCTTCTTGGCCTTGCCGGCAGACTGCCTGTTTTTCACATCAACCCAAAGCTGAGTTGCAATGCAGATGGTGCTGTACACGCCGCTGATCATACCGAACATCAGCGGGAGCGCGAAAGTAAAGATGCTGTCGAGCTTGAAAACAGCCGAGACAACGCAAACCACACCGAGCGCAATGCAGGTCGTGATCGTGGTCATCAAAGAACGGGTAAAGCTCTGATTGATGGAGAGATTCACCAGTTCAGGCAGAGACTTCTGCTTTCCGTAAAGGCCCTTATTCTCACGCACACGGTCATAGATAACAACGGTATCATTGATGGAGTAGCCGAGAATCGTCAGCATGGCTGCAATGAAGTTGCCATTCAGAGGAATACGCAGCAGGACAAACACGCCGAACACAATGAACAGGTCATGCAGCAATGCAACAATGGCCATTGCGCCAGCAGTCCAGCCGCCAATATTGCGGAAGCGGATAGCAATATAGATGAGAATCAGCACGCAGGCAGCAACCACCGCCACAATGCTCTTTGCAAGGAATTCCGTGCCGATGGTGGGGTTGACGTTGCTCACTTCATTCTGGACAAAGCTGCTTTCCGGATAGGCCTCGTTGAGCGCAGCAATCAGGCTGTCCAGATCTGCCGTAGAAAGCGTTTCACTGCCCGGCAGCGTGATGGTCAGGGTCTTGTCACCAACAATATCGGTACCAGTCTGCAAAGTCAGATTGCTCTGGCCAACATTGTCCGCGATGGTCTGCTTGACCTCATTCAGATCAAGGTCACCCTGATATCCGACCGTCACCATAGCGCCGCCCTTGAATTCGACATCCATCTTAACGCCAAAGACTACGCTGAACACAAGAATAACAGCAATGATCACGCAGGAAATCGTATAGAACTTCTTGCGGTTGCCAACAAAATTGATGGATGGAACCTTGTAAGTGGACTTGCTATTTTTGCCGGCGCCGCCGTAAAGAGCAGGATTCCGCAGTGCTTTGATGCGGGACGCACCGCGAATCATGATACGGGTTGCACCAACGCCAAACACAAAGTTGAGCAGAACACTTGTCAGCAGCGTAAAGCCGAAGGAGTAGATTGTGCCGGCCGTGGAAGGTCCGAACATGAAGAAAATCGGCTTGAATACAGTAGCCCAGAAGCCATCGGTAGGTCCAAACGCGCCCATCAGAATCGCTGCAACAATCACGATTGTCACGTTGCCGTCAATAATGGGGGTAAGGCCTCTCTTGAATCCGCTGGCGATGGCACCATCCAGTGTCTTGTTCTTGGACAGTTCCTCCTTGATGCGCTCCGCCGTAATAACATTCGCATCAACACCCATGCCGATGCCCAGAATGATACCGGCGATGCCAGGCAGGGTCAGCGTGGAACCGGGGAAGATATTCAGATAACCGGATACAACCGCCAGCGTAGCAGAAACCTGGCCAAGCAGAGAAATCACGGCGATGCCGCCCAGCAGACGATAGCGGGCAATCATCAGCACAGCAACGGCAATAAATGCAATGATGCCGGCCAGCACCATGACCTCAAGGCTCTTGGCACCGAGCGTGGGGCTGATGGTGGAATAGCTCTCCGCCGAGAGGGCAAAGGGCAGTGCGCCGGAGTTAATCTGGTTGGCAAGGGCCGTGACTTCTTCCTGCGTGAAGGGGCTGGAAGAAGAGCCTTCAATAATGGCCCGGCCATCCGTGATTGCAGTCTTGACAGTAGCCGTAGAGATGTTCTCATCATCCAGCCAGATGGAAATGTAGCCATTGTCCTGCGCGGCCAGTTCGGTCGTGGCATCGGCAAAAGCCTTTGCGCCCTCCGAGCTGAACTCGAGCTGAACAACATAGCCGTTTTCCTGGTCATAGCCGGCCGTGGCGGAAGTCACATCATCGCCGCTCAGAATTTCTTCGCCATCAGCAGAAGAACCCTTGCGGAACACCATCTTGGCGGTGGTGCCGATTTCATCGATAGCCGTCTGAGGATTAAAGTCCGTCTCATCGTTCTTCCAGGGGAAGCGAACAATGATGCGGTCTTTGTTGTAGTCAACATAATCCTCATAATCGGTAATGCCGAGGCCCACAAGGCGGTCCTCAATAACCGTCTTGGCGGCGGCAAGCTGGTCATCGGTGGCATCAATGCCATCTTCCGGCATGAAGGTCACATCAACGCCGCCGCGGATATCGATACCAAACCGAATATCCGATGCACCCTTAATGTAGACGTTTTTTGTGTCGCCATACTGATAACTTACACCAAACAGAGCCGTCAGTGAAAAGACGACAGTCAGCAGCGCCACGACAATAAAATGCCATGACTTCCCTCTCTTATTCATAAGTACCTCCAAATTTTGCCCGTACACCGGTACAGGCGGGAAATTTATTTACAGCTCACTGAGCCAGCAGCTTTTCCACAACGGCAAGCCGCACGCATACGGTGAGAAGCAAAGACGCGGTTTCCACTTCCGAGAGACTCGGATAGGTAGGAGCAATACGGAGATGAGAATCCTCGGGATCGATTCCGTAAGGATAGGCAGCGCCGGCACCGGTGAGGGTCAGGCCGCAGTCCTTGCAGAGCTGAGCGACCCGCTTGGCACAGCCGGGCATCACATACAGGCTGATAAAATATCCGCCTTTGGGATCTGTCCAATGCGCAATATTCCCGCACGGCGTCAGCTCATTCGCGAAGGTTGTCTTAACTGCATCAAAGCAGGGCACCAAACGGCGGCGGTGTTTTTCCATGTGCTTGAGAACGCCCTCTTTATTTTTGAGGAAGCGCACATGACGAAGCTGGTTCATCTTGTCATAGCTGATAATCATGACAGAGAACCGTTTGCAGACATATTTCATAGATTCCTCGCTGCAGGCAAGCGCAGACACGCCCGCACCGGGGAAGGTAATCTTGCTGGTAGAAGTAAACATAAAGACGCGGTTCTCATTGCCGTAGGCCTTGCTTTCGTTAAGCAGTACCGGCGTCTCGATGATTTCATTGGTCAGATGATGAACGATATATGCTTCATCCCAGAAAATCTTAAAGTCCGGCGCGGCAGTCTTCATGGAAGCAAAGCGGCGGACTGTCTCATCACTGTAAGTGTAACCATCGGGGTTGGAATACTGCGGCACACACCAGATTCCCTTGATGGTATCATCCTCAGCAACCAGCTTTTCAATCATATCCATGTCAGGCCCGTCCGGGGACATCGGGATGCTGATCATCTCAAACCCGAATTCCTCGGTAATACGGAAGTGACGGTCATAGCCGGGAACCGGGCAGAGGAATTTGCGGTGTTCCACCTGAGACCACGGACAGGGAGACTCCGGGAAGCCAAACGAATATCCAATGGAAACAAGATTGTACATCAGCTGAAGGCTGGAGTTGCCGCCCACAAACACTTCTTCGCGGCGCACGCCCATCACATCGCCAAACAGATCCCGAGCCTCTTCAAGACCTTCAAGGTTGCCGTAATTGCGCGCATCATAGCCGTCTTCGGTGGTATAATCATCCATCTTGAGCAGGTCCATTGCCAAGTCCATCTGGTGCGGGCCGGGTTTGCCGCGGGCCATATTGAGTTTAAGGTTTTTGGCCTTAAAATCTGCGTAGGACTTTTCAAGGTTTGCTTTCTCGTTAAGCAGTTCTTCATGGGACATCTTAAAATAATCTGCCATATATACCCTCCCTATCGAACGCCGTGTGCTTTCCCTCTATCTTAAAGCACACAACTTTAGACGTATATCTTAGTATAAACGAAAAGAAGCCGAGTTACAAGCATTTTTGTAATTTTTTTCATAGGAAACTCATGCAGAAACAAAGTCACAAAGCATCATACTGCCAAAAATGCAAACCAGCGCCTTTTCCTTTTTGCAGAAAGTGCCGTCATTCAAGCAAAAAGTGCTCTCGCCCGGAAAATTCCCGGCGCGAAAGCACGCTCAGTATTACACTTATTTATGATACTTCATTCCCGCATTGATGGTACAGGCACGATAGATTTGCTCTGTCAGCACGAGACGCGCCAGCTGATGCGGCATTGTAATGCGTCCCATGGAGAGTTTTACATGAGCAGCACGCTTGACCTCATCGGACAGGCCGTGGGAGGACCCGATAACAAAAGCAATATCCCCTGCTCCGCTGTTTGCGCGCTCCGCAATCAAGTCCGCCAATTCCTCGCTGGAGAACTGCTTTCCCTCAATGCAGAGTGCCGCGATATATTCCCCCTTGCGTACCGCGGAGAGAATCGCCCTTCCTTCTTTTTGCAGTGCCTTTTCTATCTGTGCCTGCCCGGCATTCTTGTCCGCTATCGCAGCTTCCGGCAATTCCACAATGCGAAAATTGCAGAACGCTCCAAGGCGCTTTTGATATTCCGCCACACCAGCAGCGAAATAGGAGGCATTCACCTTGCCCACACAGATGAGGTCAATATTCTGCACTTTACCGTCCTCCTCAAAACTCTATGTAGGGACTGATGTCATTGCGAGTCTGTGCCTGAATCAGTACATCTTTCCCCGGCTCAATGCCAGCGGCAAGCAGGGTACTGTATACTGTGGTCAGTGCCAGTTCGGGGGAATTGTTCGTCTGGCTGAGATGGCACAGCGCAAATTTCCTGCATCCATCCTGAATCAGGTCAAGCAGTTCCGCTGCACAGGCTTTGTTATCCAAATGTCCCCTGTCACTGGCTATGCGCACCTTAAGATAGTAGGGATACGGCCCGCCGTGAAGGCTGAACGAATCATAGTTTGCTTCCAATGCGACAAGGTCACATCCGGCCAGGTTTTCCTGCACAACGGGCGTGAGCGTGCCAAGGTCCGTTGCAAGCGCCATCGTGTGACCGTCCGGGGTTTGAATGCGGTAGCCGCAGCAAGGTACATCGTGACTGGTCGGAAAACTGCTCACCGAAAAGCCGCCAATGTCTTCCGCCCGGCCGTTCATCGCGATTGCATCAATGGCAGGGGGGATTGTTCCTCGGGAACAAAGCATATCCAGCGTATCTGCTCGGCCATAAACCGGAACAGAATGATGCTTGAGAAACGTCTCAAGGCCGCTGACATGGTCGGAATGTTCATGTGTGACAAGTACACCCTGACAGTCCGAAACGGCCAGATCCAAACGGCGCAGCGCATTCAGCGTGGTGCGGCAGCTTTTGCCCATATCCACCAAAAGATACTTACCCTCATGCAGAACCACGGCGCAGTTGCCGGATGATCCGGAATAGAGTGTGGTAAATAGAGCCATGAAATTTTCCTTTCCTGAATGCCCCGAACAAAGGGTCATAAAAAACGGGCCGCATTGCTGCGGTCCGTCAGCAGTCTGACAAAAGCCTTTTTAGAGGTTACATGGCACGGGAAAGTCCCCTTACGGGAATTTCCACACGGCGGATATCCGCCCCAAGTGCCTGAAGTTTCTCTACGATATTCTCATAGCCGCGCTCAATGTGGGCGGTTTCATCAATCTCACTCACGCCGTCAGCCGCGAGGGCAGCCATTACCATGGCGGCACCGGCACGGAGATCCAGCGCGCGCAGCGGAGCCGGGCTGAGCTTCTTAACGCCCTCAATCACAGCAACCTGACCGTCCACCTGAATATTGGCTCCCATGCGGATAAGTTCGTCCACATAGCGGAAGCGGTTTTCCCAAATGCCTTCTGTAACAATGGAAGTACCGTCCGCCAGCGTGAGAAGCACCGTCATAAGGGGCTGCATATCCGTGGGGAATCCGGGATGAGGCATCGTCTTTATCTTAACCGGATGAATGGGACCGGTACGGGTAATGCGTATCGCATCATCATATTCTTCAATTTCACAGCCCGCCGCACGAAGTTTGGCCGTGATGGGTTCCATGTGTTTGGGAATCACATTGTGAAGCGTCACATCGCCGCCCGTAATGGCCGCACCCACCATATAGCTGCCCGCCTCAATCTGGTCAGGAATGATGGAATATGTGCAGCCGTGCAGCTTTTTGACGCCGCGAATCTTGATAACATCGGTTCCTGCGCCATGGACATCTGCGCCCATCATATTCAGGCAGTTGGCAAGGTCAACAACATGCGGTTCACGCGCCACATTTTCAAGAATCGTCAAGCCGTCCGCCTGAACAGCAGCAAGCATGGCATTCATGGTTGCGCCCACAGATACCGTGTCAAAAAAGACGTGACCGCCCGTGAGATGGTCCGCTTTCACGCGAATCATCCCGTATTCGACCGAATCTTCCGCTCCCATGGCAGTAAATGCCTTGAGATGCTGATCAATCGGACGGGGGCCAAGGTTGCAGCCGCCGGGCATTGCAACCTGACCGGCACCAAAGCGTCCCAAAAGCGCTCCCAGGAAATAATAGCTGGCCCGCATTTGACGGGAAAGCTCGTTGGACACCTCTGTACAGTCAATCGTGGAGGTGTCAATTTCATAGGTGTTTTTGCTGACCATGCGGATGTTTGCACCCAGTTCGCTGAGAATCTGGAGCGATGCCATCACGTCACTGATACAGGGAAGATTCTCAATGACGCATTTGTCCGCCGCCAGAATGGTGGCAGGCAAAATCGCCACTGCCGCGTTCTTGGCACCGCCGATGACCACATCACCATGAAGGGGTTTGCCCCCGTGAATCACAAATTTTTCCAAGCGGTTACTCTCCTTTTGAGATCGCCTGTGCGATATTTTTAAATCACATAACTAAATATAGTATACACCATCGGACAGGTTTTGAAAAGTACTGGACTTATTATTTGTAAAATATTTGCGAATTTGTAATCGGTTCGCAACATTTGGGCGAAATAAAGCAGGAAAAAAGAGGAAAAATCCCGCTTACATATTCGGGAACAGTTCCCGCGCGCTGAAGCGGCCATTCGGCCCGTACATCTCAAAATGGCAATGGTTACCGGTCGAATTGCCGGTAGACCCGACATAACCAATCACCTGACCGCGCTGAACTGCCTGGCCGGCACTGACTGCAATCTGAGACATATGTGCGTAAAGCGTCTTATAGCCATTTCCGTGGTCAATTACAACATAGTTGCCGTAGCTCCAGTGCGAACCCGCAGTGACGACCGCACCGGAATCAGAGGCATAAATGGGGGTTCCGTAAGGAGCACAGATGTCTGCACCGTTATGACCGGAACTCATCCAGCGGCTGACGTAGCGGTAATTCGGCACAGGCCACATAAAGTTGCCGCTACCAACGGAAGCCACCATGCCGCTTTTCAGCTTTGTGCCCTTGACCGTGATTTCGGTAACAGGGTCCTCAAGCACGCGGTAATTGACAATTTCCCGGTTATACTCTACCCCGTCCACATAGGTGACGTCCTGTGTAATTTCCTCTACACCATTGACGCCTTCCTGAAGGACAACGATTTTTCCGAAGTCGTATTGGTCGGATTCGCTTGTCTGGGTTTCATAAGGAATATCCTCAGTATAAGAGCTGCGAATCACCTGCTTAACCTTGAGCATTTCCGGGCTGGACACACTGGTAATCAAATCCGTTCCCGGATCCAGCTGCTCATCGGTAGAGGTGAGCTGCGGGTTCAGCGCCGCGAGAGAATCCCAGGAAACGCCCGTGGTATCAAGTACAGTCTGGACCGTATCCCCTTCACCAGAGATATAATGTCCGATATCCGCGCCTTCATTCAGACTGGAGATCACACTGCCATAATCCACCACAGACGGCTGAAGATAAATGCCGTCCACGAGCTGAATATCATGTACGAAGCCAACCCGCATATTGCTGTTCATTGCATCCACATAAGGTTCCTTGATGTGTTCAAGGTAGGTGCGAAGGTGGTCCCCTTCTGTGGTGACATAGCGCAGGCCGCCGTCCACATAAACTGCTGTGCCTTCCGTGATTTCATTGCTGGAAGTCCGCAGGATAGCATCGGCGGTATCGCTCTCCGTCATGGTATCGCTGCCTTTTTCAAGCGTGTAAGTAGGAGTGATTTCCCAGTTTGTGCCGGATGCAGCAGCGCCGGTCGATACCATGACGTCCTCAGCGTTATTGATACGGGACTGCACATCCTCACGAGCGCTTTCAAACACCTGCTCATTGGCCACGGTGCCAACCGACTCACCGTTCACCTGAACGTTGAGGACGTAGGTCTGATTCAGTCCATCCTGCACCACATAGACAAAAACCGCTGCCGCTGCCACCGGCAAAGCATAGGAAAGTGCCTTGAGCACCAGAGGGAAATATCGGCGGATACCGCGGACAAAATAGCGAAATTTTTCCCTGCGGACCTGATGTGCACTCTCATCCGCAAGTTGTTCGGAGAGTTCTCTGATATGGCGGAGTCCTCCGGCTACAGCCAGGAACGGTTCAGAAATATCCTCGCACAGCGTAACAATTCCCGCCACAAAGGGACGGAGAATCGCAAGAACCAGCGCTGCTACATTGGCCGCAATCGCCTGGCAGGCTCTGGAGACCGCTCGTCTAAAACAGACAAGCGAATATTCGACCCAAAAACCGACCATATACAGGACATCCCCAATCATACGGGCCTGAGGGATGCGCTTCAGCTTTTGAGAAATGGAATGACGGTGGTGTGCTCTTCTTTTTTTGCGGTGCCACGAACGAACCGTCCGCCGGCAGCGCAGTTCATCAAGCCAAAGACCCAGTCCGCTGCGAGGTGCTTTATGTTCGGTACGTTTTGCGTTCTGATTTTCTTCAACGGGGGTTTTATTGGAAGTCAAGGGAAACTCCTTTCCGCGCTGTAAGGCGCGCATGGGGCAAAAGCCGCCTTAGGAAAGCGGCAAAATTGTTGCAATCAATTGTATCAGCTGTTCTTTTTCCGGCATACCGCAGGCGGCACAGGCATCCGAAAAATCCTGCGGTATCGGGCTGACCGCGCGATGCCGTACTCCCTGCGGCGGGCAGGAAAAGCGCAGCACGGCACAGTGGAGGGCGTGACGCCGGATGAGATCCGTGCTTCCGCCATACAAGGTATCTCCGGCCAAGGGGTGACCCAGCCAAGACAGGTGAACACGAATTTGATGGGTGCGCCCTGTAACCGGGATACACGCCAGCAAAGAGTGCCCGCCCTCCGAGGCCAGCACGGTGTACTCCGTTACGCTCGGCTTTCCCGCCGGGTCCACACAGCGCCCAATGATGGAATCGCCCCGCCGGGCAATGGGCGCATCGATTTTTCCCGGGCCGAGCGGAAGCTCGCCCTCAGCAAGAGCGAGGTAACATTTTTCCGCACTGCGGCTTAATATGGGGGTCGCATAGGCATTTTTGGCGCAGAGCACCAATCCGCTCGTGTTTTTATCAATGCGGTTGACCGGGCGAAAAACGCCTGTTTCTCCCCTGCTTTGCAGCAGATTCATCCAGCCGTTCGCCAGTGTTCCGCCTGTATGATTGAGCGTGGGATGCACCGCGATGCCCGCAGGTTTATCCAGCACTACGGCAAAATCGTCCTCGTAAACGAGAGAAAACGGCACCGGTTCCGGCTGCACATCGGTGGGCGGTTCCGGCGGCAGAGCGAAAGAAATCTCCTGCCCTGCACGGACACGTTCATCGGTGCGGATGGGACGGTTATCCGCCAAAAATCCCTGACCGTGATATTTTACGGCCTTGATGCAGCCCGCACTGACATCACGTGTGCGAAGGAACACGCCAAGGCGCATTCCATCACAGTCTGCCGGGACCAAAAACGACAAATGCATTTTCGTCCCTCCTTTGCGCAGACTCATACGAAATGTATTATAGCACAAAATTTCTGCTGTTGCAAATTTTGTGAGAATATGGTATGATACGGTAAAACGAGTGGAACATACGACGGCGGGACGGCTTGACCGTCCTGAGGAAAGTCCGGGCTTCACAGAGGCATGGCAACTGCTAACGGCAGCCGGGGGTGACCCCAGGGATAGTGCAACAGAAAGAAACCGCCGCCCTATCCGGGCGGCAAGGATGGAAAGGCGAGGTAAGAGCTCACCAGCGCACTGGCGACTTTGCGGCTATGTAAACCCTGTCAGAAGCAACAACCGTATGGGACATATGTGGAAGCCTCGCACGTCCCGGTGTTGGCGTGACGAACCCTTGAGGTTCGCGGAGTCTTGCGGTGACGCAAGATCAAGATAGATCGTCGTTTAATACAGAACCCGGCTTACGGTCCAGTCGTTTTTTCAAAGTACAAAGCCCCTGCTGATTCGTCAGCAGGGGCTTTTATAATACTATAAGAGAATCAGCTTGAGTGCAAGCAGCAGGATGACGCCCGGCAGTCCGAGAATAACGGCGCACACGGCGGTAAATGTGTTGAAAGGCAGCAGAAATCCGGTAACCGGGCTGAGCAGTGCCACGGCGGAAAGCCCTGCCAGCCCGCAGACAGCGCTTGCTATCACGCTGCGGAGAGGATGCTGTTGATGAGCTGCCGCGCGTGCTACGATTAAAAGGCAGACTGCGCCCGTTATAATCGCCCCTATTGTCATGCCTTCTCACCCCGCAGTTCCCTGAGCAGCGCACGGCAATGACACATGAGTGCTGCGTGCTCATAAATGACTCTCTCGATTGCAAAATCATCCTCGGCATATTGAAACGTCTTTTCATTCTGTTCCAAAAGTCTGAGGGACTCATGCAGTTCCCGTACCAGCCGTTCCCGCCTTCGCCGTGCCGCGCGCTGACGCTTTTTCTCCCTCCACACAACGCATCCCCCCTCTCCTGCGTCACAGCAGAATGCAAATCAAGCCATCACAGCCCTCATTGATGATTTTTTCAAGTGTCTGTTGGATGCGGGTGCGGGCCTCCATGGGCATATGAAGAAGTTTTGCCTGAAGCCCTTCATTGACCAGCTCGTTGAGGCTTTTGCCAAAAATATTGGTACTCCAAAGTTTTCCGGGATCACCTTCAAAGTCCTTGAGCAGGCTTTTGATAAGTTCTTCCCCCTGTTCCTCGCTCCCTACGGTGGGCGACAGTTCTGTGTGAATCGTAGCCCGCATCAGATGCAAACTGGGCGCGCTTGCCGAAAGTCTCACGCCATACTGGCCGCCCTGGCGCACGATCTCAGGCTCTTCCAGCGTCAGTTCCTCTATTCCCGGCATAACAATCCCATAGCCGGTAGCTTCCACCTGTGCAAGCGCACCGCTGATTTTGTCATAGGTCTTCTTGGCTTTTGCAAGTTCCCGGATACAGGGAAGCAAGCTGGCTTCATCGGTGATAGGCAGCCCCGTTTGCTCCCCAAGAATACGATAAAATACCGATGGTTCTATGCTAAGCCGAATTCGTGCCCGCCCGGCAGCAAGGTCCATACCAGTCAATGACACTCCGGTAACACTGGGGCAGTCAATTTGCGGCTTTTCCTTTGTCATGTCGCCCATGCGGTGAACCGTGCCCGCAAAGTCGAGCAGCGCTTTATAGATTGCACTTTGCAGCCAGTGTCCCGGCTCCAGCATTGTGACCCAAGGCGGCATTGTCACAGCAATGTCCCGCAAAGGAAATTCATAGAGAAGTTTTTGCAAAATGTCATTGAGCTGGTCCGCAGTCACCTTGATCGCATTGATGGGGCAAACCGGATGATGGTAGACAGCTTCCATCTGTGCCGCCAGTGCTCGGCTGGCCTCGCTGTCCGGTTCCGTACAGTTGAGCAGAATCAGATAAGGTTTCCCAATCTCATCCAGTTCGGCAATAATGCGCCGCTCAGCGGGAAGATATTTTTCCCGCGGGAGTTCCGCTACACTTCCGTCAGTCGTCACCACAAGACCGATGGTCGCGTGTTCCCGAATCACCTTGCGTGTTCCGGTTTCAGCTGCCTGATCAAAAGGCACCGCCTCATCAAACCAGGGGCTTTTGACCAGACGGGGTGCATTATTTTCCTCATGCCCGAGAGCGCCATCCACCATGTAGCCCACACAGTCGATCAGTCGGGCACGGAAGCTGCCTCCGCTTTTCAGCTCAATGTTGACCGCTTTTTCCGGGATGAATTTTGGTTCCGTTGTCATAATCGTGCGTCCCGCAGCGGACTGCGGCAGTTCATCTTTTGCGCGGGCGCGCTGGGCCTCGTTGCGGATGTGGGGCAGCAGCATCAGTTCGGCAAACCGTTTTATCAGGCTGCTCTTGCCGGTTCGCACAGGGCCGACCACACCGATGTAAATATCTCCGCCTGTACGCTGGGCGATATTCTGATAAATCTGTTCCTGGGTCACAGAATGGTTCCCCCTTTCACATAGCCGCCGGGACCAGCAGACAGCTCCCATCCGCTGTCAGTTCTTCCGGACCGCTGCCCGGCTCCGGCTCAAGCTGATTCGCCGCTGCAATCTCTGCGGCTCGGGCATGGTAGCGCCGAGCAATCTCAAAAAGACTTTCACCGGGCGTTGTGTAGCAAAGGTAAAGTGCTGAACCCTCCCCCTGTTCCGGGAACTCCTCGCCCGGTTCTGCTGCCACAACGGCTTCATGGCTCACAATGCTCAGTACCCGGCCAGTGACCGCCATCCCCAGTTCAACCCGGACACACGCACCATTCTTGCTGCTGTTCACCCTCGTAAGTGCTGCATGAAGATGAGGAATACAGCTCGCAACAGATGCCGCAAGCGTTTCTGGCAGCGACCAGAGGAACGTCTTGTCATAGCAGGTCAGTTCCCCGCGTGCATCAGCGCAGAACAAATGTGCCGTTCCCCGGCCCGTCACCTGCACGCCGCCCGCTTCCAGTGCGGCAAGCTGCGGTGCCTCCAAGGTCACAAAGCAGCCGTGTATGTTGGCTTCAGAGTCAGGCAGGTCATCTTCAATCGTCACAGAGGTCAGTGCATCCACAGCGGCAAGATTTTGCAGGAATCGGCAGGGCCTGCGTTCCACTGTCATCTCACAGAGCGTGGAATAGGCATCCGTTACCGCCGCAGTGGAAACCGTCCGCCACAGTTCAACATGGATTTTCCATGTTACTGTAAGTTCCGCTTCTGCGCCGTCCTCCTGTGGTGCGGCAAGTGTACAGTTCAGCACCTCCCCCCAAAGAGTTGCGTCATCGTTTTCGGCAGCATCAGCGATTTCAAGTGTCTGTGCAACGGGCAAATCTTTTCCGCGCACGGTCAGGCTCTCCTCGTTGACTGCGCGATAACACACCTGCATGGTCAGCGTGCCTGCAAAGTCCAGCTGTCCTGTGCGCACATCCTGCGAGGTCAGTGCAAACAGGCCGGATACATCCAGCACAGTTTCCCCTGCCCCGGGCAGCGGAAACGTTGTCTTTGCGGTCAATACCTTTTCCTCACACACCGCACAGGTCACGCCATCAAAGTGTGTTACACGCTGCTGCACACCGCATCCCGATAAACGGCTCAGCATTTCTATTTGTTCGCTCATTCTAACGGCCAGACAGAGCGTGTATGCTCCGCGCAAGTCGATTCGGTGTTCGCTCACGGCGCGGCAGTTGCAGTATTCCACCTCACCCCACAGCCGAGCCGCCCCCTGACAGTAGTTTCCCTCAGGCAAATCCACTGTCTTTTCAAAGGCATATTTCTGTTCTGTTCGATACAGACGCGTTCCGGCCTCATCCGACTGATAGTAAACAGTACAGCGCAGATATCCCTCCCCCTGCCAGCGCTGCCCGGCAACCGTATTTTCCATAATGACTGGTTCGATCAGGCATTTTACAATCTTAAACACTGCCGGAAGATAATCAGGGATGAGCAATTCGGTTTCTACGGGAAGTTCCAGCCTTGTCTCCCACCTTCCGCCAAAGGCGGCGGTCGGGCCGGTTTCTATCTTTAGTTCCTTTTGGTCCATAATCGTGCCCCTTTCGTTGCATATATTCTTATGAACTATATGCGCGCGGCATAAAAAATAGCCCGCCGAACAGTGCATGGTTCAGGAGCATTCTTGTGTCAGGAAGCTATTTCAGAGGCGAACCCGCCGTATGATTTTCTCTGCGTCTAAAATACATAATGAAAAAAGCCAACTGCAAAGGGCATCAAAATCAGCAAGAGCATTGCGCTCGCTTCAAAATGATGTTCTATGGAATCGGCTTTTTTTATTCAAAGATAGTTTTTGCTTTCCGGCGGCATTGCCAAAAGAGTCAACCGTGTTATGAGCAGTTCTGCGCTGTCGGTGTGCCGCTGTCCCGGCTGGAATGGGTAATGATATCCATCAGTCTGCGTGCCGCCACGCTCAGCGGGCGCTGACGGTCATACACCATACACACCTGTCGTTCCGGGATTCTTTCCCGGAGCTTTATTTCTACAATCTCACGCCTCAAAATTGCCTGCCGTGCCATCGGTTCCGGAAGAAAAGCCAGTCCCAGTTCACTTTTGACCAGCGGCAGAATCTGGTCGGAGGTTGCGGCCTCCGTATCAGGAGAAAGTTCCAGTCCGTGGGAAAGGAACAGCTGGTGATAGAACTGCCAAGTCATTGATTCCCGGCCAAGACAAATCAATGGGTATGCACTCAATTCAGCCAAGGACAGCTCCTGACTTCCTAAAGCAGTAAATGTTTTGCCGCCAATCAAGATTTCCTGAAAGGATGCGAGCGGAACCTCTTTGAGCGGCGATTCCGCCGTGGTAGGTGTTGTAACAATGGCAAAATCAATCTCTCCGTTTTGGACGGATTGAACTGCCTGCGGTGTGGAATGGTTATAAATTTTCAAACGAATTCCCGGATAGGCGATACGGAAGGACTTTAGTTTATCCAGAAGATAAATATTCAGCGCTGTTTCGCTGGCTCCGATAGAAATGCTTCCATGTTCCAAACTGATATTGGCAGACATCTCATCCTCGGCTGCCTGAAACTGAGTCATCGCAGCTGAAACATGGACATACAGGCGCTCCCCTTCCGGGGTCAGGCGAACGCCCCGATTTGTACGAATAAAAAGCGTACACCCGGTTTCGTTTTCCAAACAATTCATTGCCCGGGTGACATTTGGCTGACTGCTTCCAAGTACATGAGCTGCTCTTGTGAAGTTCCCATATTTTGCAACATAGTAAAAAATTTTGTAGTATTCAAAATTGACGTTCATTCAATCATCTCACAGACATATCAAAATATAATTGCAGCTATATCAATGATAGTTTTTACATATCTCTGTAATTCCAGTATAATGGATCGCGGCAAAAAAAGCAAGCCAAACCGTTATGAACGGGTAAATCGAAAAGGGAGGAAAAAGCAATGCTGATTGCAGTCGTAGGAATGAACTGGGGAGATGAAGGCAAAGGCCGCGTCATCGACCTGCTGGCAGAATCGGCGGATGCAGTTGTCCGTTATCAGGGCGGCAACAATGCTGGACACACAGTTGTCACGAAACAGGGAAAGTTTGTTCTGAACCTTCTGCCGTCCGGAATTTTACATCCCAATGTAGTCTGCGTTCTGGGAGACGGTATGGTGGTGGATTTGGAACACCTTTCTTCAGAAATGGAGCATATCCGTGAAAAAGGGATTCAGATTACACCGGAAAACCTAAAGCTTTCTGCCCGCGCAACGATTTCCATGCCCTGGCACCGGATTCAGGACGAGTTGGAAGAAGATCGCCTTTCCCAAAACGGAGCGGCATTCGGTTCCACCCGCCGGGGAATTGCCTATGCTTACAGTGACAAATATCGGAAAAAGACCTTGCGGCTTGGCGACTTGCTTCATTTGCAGGAAGCTCCGGTACAGCGCCGTCTGCACACCATGCTGGAGGCCAAGAACATGGAGCTGTCAGGATGTTATCATCAGGAGCCCATGTCCTATCCGGCACTGCTTGCCTGGTGTGAAAATCAAGCAAAACTGTTTGCGCCCTATATTTGTGACACCGGGAGTTATCTGGAAGGAATTCTTTCAGAGGGAAAGCGGGTCGTGCTGGAAGCGCAGTTAGGCGCAATGAGAGATATCGATTACGGTATTTTCCCCTATACGTCAAGTTCTTCTACGATTTCTGCATACGGTCCTATTGGCGCAGGCATTCCGGGACATACGCCGGATCATATTGTGGGTGTGCTGAAAGCATACTCCACCTGTGTAGGTGCAGGGCCATTTGCTGCAGAACACGCTATGCCAGAAGAATGGATGGAAACATTGCGTCAGGCAGGCGGCGAATACGGAGCAGCCACAGGACGTCCCAGACGAGTCGGCCCCTTTGATGCCGTGGCCAGCCGGTACGGACTAAAATGCCAGAATGCAGATAAAATTGCACTGACAAAATTGGATGTATTAAGTGCAATGGAGGAAATTCCGGTCATTACGGGCTATCAGAGGGATGGTCATGTTAGCGATTCGTTCGACCCCATGGATAATCTGGAAAGCTATACGCCTGTTGTGGAATATCTCCCGGGCTGGAAAAAGGATATCTCTGCCTGCCGAAGCTGGGAGGAGCTTCCGGATGAAGCAAAAAGTTATGTAAACTTTTTGGAGCAGCAGTTGAATCATGAAATCCAGTTTGTTTCCGTTGGTGCAAAAAGAGAAGAATATCTGATAAAGGGAGAATGGCTATGAGGCATTTGATGGAGCCTGAGGATTTTTCAAAAGAGGAAACCGTGGCTGTTCTGGATTTAGCAGATCGGATTGCATCTAATCCGTCCGCTTATGCCCACGCTGCGGAGGGCAAAAAGCTTGCCACTCTGTTTTATGAACCAAGCACGCGGACAAGGCTCTCCTTTGAATCTGCTATGCTGAATTTGGGCGGAAAAACATTGGGATTTTCCGGCGTGGAGCAATCCAGTGCCACAAAGGGTGAATCGGTAGCGGACACAGCCCGTGTGGTCAGCTGCTATGCAGACATCATCGCAATGCGCCACCCCAAGGAAGGAGCGCCTCTGCGGGCATCGATGTACGCAAGCGTCCCGGTCATCAATGCCGGAGACGGCGGACATAATCATCCCTCCCAAACGATGATTGATCTGATGACCATTCGGCAGCGCTTAGGACGGCTGGACCACCTGACGGTAGGATTTTGCGGGGACTTGAAATTTGGCCGCACGGTTCACTCTTTAGTAAGCAGTCTGGTGCGTTATCCGGGGAACCGATTCTATTTCATCTCTCCGGAGGAGCTGCGGATCCCATCCTATCTGAAGGAAGAGGTGCTGTCCCCGATGCGCACCCCCTATAAGGAAGTACGCAGTCTGGAAGAAACCCTCCCACAACTGGATGTTCTGTACATGACGCGAGTGCAGAAGGAACGATTTTTCAATGAGGAAGATTACATCCGGCTGAAGGATGTCTACGCCCTGACCGAGCAAAAGCTAAGTATGGCTCCGGAAAATATGCCGGTACTGCATCCGCTCCCCAGAGTCGGAGAAATTGCAGCGGATGTTGACGCAGACCCACGGGCAGCCTATTTTGATCAAGTACAAAACGGGGTTTATATCCGTATGGCACTGATTATGGCGCTGTTGGAGATCCAGGACCCTGTGACCGGGAAGAAGGTGCTGTCATGTTAAATGTAGAATCCATTCAAAACGGCGTTGTAATTGACCACATCACCGCCGGGCGGGGCATGGAAATATACCATCTGCTCAATTTGGAAAGCAGCTGTCAATCGGTTGCACTTCTGCGCTCTGTCCGGAGTAAGAAATACGGACACAAGGATCTAATCAAAATCGAAGGGACTCAAATGCCTGAGCGGCTGGATATTCTCGGATATCTTGACAGCAGGATTACACTTATCTTCATTCGTGACGGGAAAGTGGAGAAAAAATACCATCCAGTTCCTCCAAAGCTCCTGAAGAATGTAGTGAAATGTAAAAATCCCCGCTGCATCACGAGTATTGAACCGGAATGCGACCATTACTTTAAGCTGTCCCCCTCTGGAAAATATCGTTGTCTTTACTGTAATCAGGAGATTCCGGTGAGAAAATAAGCACGGCGGACCGGGTGCTTTCCCTACTCATCCATCAAAACACTGATTATCTTCTATCATTAACCCACAAAAAGCGAAGGAGCAACAAGCGATGAAAAACACAATTATTTGCATCGGCAGAGAATACGGAAGCGGCGGTCGGGAAATCGGAGAAAAGTTAGCGGAAAGGCTGCATATTCCCTGTTATGATAAGCTGCTTTTGAAACTTGGCGCAGAGCAATTCGGCATTAACGAATTCCGTATGCAGGAAATGGATGAAATGCCCCCGGTTTCTCTTTTTTCCGGCAACGCCTTTGCGGATACCGCGATGATGATGCAGACTTTTTATTCGGAAAGCGAACAGACAACCAACGCTGTGCGTGAGACAATGAAAAAACTTGCCGCTGAACAGTCCTGCATTATTATCGGTCGCTGTGCTTCGGCCTTTTTGAAAGACTATCCTGTCGTATCTGTCTTTATTTACGCAGACAAAGAGGACTGTATCCATCGTATCATGAACAGAAATCAGCTTTCCTACAGGGACGCAGAAAAGCGCTTCAAGCAAGTCAATAAAATGCGCAAACGCTATTTTGATTTCTATTCCGATACAAAATGGGGAGAAGCAGAAAGCTATGATGCCATGCTTTCCAGCAGTGCATTGGGCATTGAGGGGTGCGTAGATTTGATTGAAAAGAGTGTTCGCTTGAAGCAGGAGGTTTGGGGTCATGAATAAGGATTTAACGGTCGGAAATCCGCAAAAGGTTCTCTGGAAATTTTGTCTGCCGCTGTTCGGAAGTATCATTTTTCAGCAAATCTACAATATTGCGGACAGCCTGATTGCAGGAAAGTTCATCGGAGAAAACGCTTTGGCCGCTGTTGGAAACAGCTATGAGATCACGCTCATTTTTATTGCGTTCGCCTTCGGGTGCAACATCGGATGCTCGGTGATTATCTCTCAGCTTTTCGGCGCAAAGCGTTTTGGGGAAATGAAAACAGCGGTCAAAACCGCCATGATTGGCAGCGCCGTTCTTTGCGCGGCCCTTATGGCGATTGGCATTGGAGGAAGCGGAGCGCTGCTCACACTGATTCATACGCCGGATAATATTTTCAGCGATTCCAAGCTGTACCTTGATATTTATGTCTGGGGCCTTCCGTTCGTCTTTTTCTATAACATTGCCACGGGCATTTTTTCGGCCCTTGGTGACTCCAAAACGCCGTTCTGGTTCCTGGCTGCCTCCTCAACCGCCAATATTTTTGTGGACATTCTGTTTGTAAAGACCTTACAAATGGGTGTTGCCGGTGTAGCGTGGGCTACTTTCCTGTGCCAGGGAGTCAGCTGTGTGCTTGCGCTGCTGTTTGTCTTTGCAAGGCTTCGCAAAATCGAAACGAATGAAAAAGGCAAGACTTTTTCTTTCAGCCTTCTGAAGAAAATTGCCGTTATTGCGATTCCAAGCATTTTGCAGCAGAGTTTCATCTCGGTGGGCAACATCATGATTCAGGGCGTCATCAACGGATTTGGTTCCGGTGTGATTGCCGGGTATTCCGCCGCAATCAAGCTCAATAACCTCGTGATTACTTCTTTTACAACGCTCGGCAACGGCATTTCCAACTATACTGCACAGAACATCGGTGCAGGCAAAACGCATCGTGTCCGTGAAGGCTTTTCCGCCGGCAGAAACATGGTCTGGCTGCTTTGTGTTCCGCTGGTTCTGCTCTACCTGTTTGGCGGCAATGTGCTGATTTCCTTCTTCATGGACAATCCGTCCGAGGAGGCACTGCGCACCGGCATCGAGATTCTGCGGATTTTCTCGCCGTTCTATTTTGTCATCTCGGTCAAGCTCGTTGCGGACGGCATCCTGCGGGGCGCAGGTTTGATGAAGGAGTTCATGGTTGCGACCTTCACAGATTTGGTGTTGCGTGTTGTGCTTGCCTTCCTTCTGCCGAAAACGGCTCTTGGCGTCACCGGAATCTGGTGTGCTTGGCCAATCGGATGGACAACCGCCATGGTGCTTTCCATCTGCTTTTACAGCAAAAGCTTTGGAAAATGCAAGCAGGAAAATCTTCCTGTGTTAAAGTAAACCACTTAGACTTGGCATAACGATACCCCTGACACAGCTTTTCAAACAGTGTCAGGGGTATTTTTGTTCCTTTTGTGGCAGAGACTCAGCCCCAAACTTCTTCAGCGATTTCTTTCACGAGTTTAAGCTTTGCCCACTGTTCCTCTTCAGTCAGCTTGTTTCCAATCTCACAGGAAGCAAAACCGCACTGAGGGCTGAGATAGAGTCTGTCCAGGGGGACATATTTTGCGGCCTCGTGGATGCGGGCAATGATTGCCTGCTTATCTTCCAATTCCGGGCGCTTTGTTGTGATGAGTCCAAGAACAACCTTCTTTTCATCGCCAACAGCGGCTAACGGAGCAAAACCGCCGGAGCGGGCATCGTCATATTCCAGATAATACGCATTCACATTTTCCCGTGCAAACAAGACTTCGGCTACGCTGTCATACGCACCACTGCTTGCGTAGGTAGAATGGAAGTTGCCCCGGCAGACATGAGTGTTCACAATTAGATCTTCCGGCTTTCCTTCCAGAGCCAGATTGTTGATGTGGAGGAGCTGTTCCTGAATTTTCTTTAAGCCTGCCTCATCGGTACCAAAGAGTTCTTTTGCATTGGGATCAACGAGCATTCCCCAAGAGCAGTCATCCAGCTGGAGATTGCGGCATCCGGCTGCATAAAGGTCCGCAATGACTTTTTGGTAGCCTGCGGCAATATCCTGAATCAGTTCATTTGTATCGGTATAATATTTTCTGGTATTCTCCTGTGCAAACGGCATAACCATCTGCTCGAGGAACTGCGCCGGAGCAGGAATGGTCTGCTTTGCCACCGTGTTATCGTCTTCCAGAGCCTTAACAAAGCGGAAATGTTCCACAAACGGATGTTCTCCGGATACGCCTACCTTGCCGGTCAAGTAGGTGTCATCAATCATCGCCGCTTCGCCATGGAACGGCAGGCCGGTGGTTGTTTTCTGGTGTCCCACACCGTCAAACCCCCACATAAAATCCAGGTGCCAGGTTGCCCGGCGGAATTCTCCGTCTGTAATTACATGATACCCGGCCGCTTTTTGCTTTGCCACCAAATCCAGGATTGCTTTATCTTCTACTGCCTTGAGTTCTTGCGCGGAGATTTCTCCATTTTCAAAATCGGCGCGGGCCTTTTTCAAATATTCCGGTCGGAGAAAGCTGCCCACATAATCATAGCGAAAAGGTGTATTCCTAGTCATTTTCGTTTCCTCCTGTGTTTTGGTTTGGATTTAGTATACAGGATGAACCGCCATCTGCAAAATACAGAAAAAACAAGGTTTGCTATAGGAAAAGGCTATGGCAAGCTTTATCACTCCGTTGCTTGTGCCGTATATTGTTTCAGCGCCTCGATATAAGATTCGGCAAACTTACCCGGTATAACCTTCTTGTGCGTGAGATATCCAATTTCCATATAATCATCGACATCCAAGGGAACCGCGATAATATTTTCTCCATTCAGTTCCGCATTGATGACACCGCTGCAAATGGTGTAACCGTTCAATCCAATTAAAAGGTTAAACAAGGTTGCTCGGTCGCTGACCATAATATCCCGCTTGCTTTCCCGGGTACTGAGGATTTCTTCGGAAAAATAAAAGGCATTATGGTCCCCCTGTTCGTAAGAAAGTCTTGGGTACGGTTCCAAGTCCTCCAGCGTAACAGATTTTTTTCTTGCCAGTGGATTTTCAGCTCCTACAAATACATGGGGCTTTGCGATAAAAAGCGTTGTGAATTTCAAATCGCGTTCCTTGAACAATTTACGCAGGACGGTTTCGTTGAATTGATTCAGAAAGAGAACGCCCACCTCACTTTTCAGCTTAGCAACATCTTCAATAATTTCATAGGTCTGCGTTTCTCTGATTCGGAAATCGTACTCATCGCCGCCGTGCTCTTTTAACAGCTTGACAAAGGCTTCCACAGCAAAAGAATAGTGCTGTGTGGATACGCAGAACTGGTGGCGCACCGCTGCAGCCCCGCAGTAGCGTTCTTCCATCAGATTGGTTTGGCTGATTACCTGGCGAGCGTATCCGAGGAATTCTTCCCCTTCAGCAGTCAGAATGACGCCTTTGTTGGTTCGGCTGAAGATTGTGATTCCAAACTCGGCCTCAAGTTCTTTGATTGCGGCGGTCAGACTCGGCTGTGCAATGTAGAGTTTTTCAGCGGCTTTGCTGATTGTTCCTGACTCAGCCACTTCTATGATATATTTTAATTGAGTTAAGGTCATTGAAGCATCTCCCCTGCCGAGTTTGTCCATCGACTTCATCATACCATGCTGCTCAGCAAGAGTATTGTAGCATAGAATTCTCTTTTTTGACAGAGCAGAATCTTTACTGCGCATTGGAAGGCCATTGTTGAATACCATATTGCAAATACTGCTCGCAAAACCGTGAAAAAGTAAATTTTGCCGAAAGAAAAAGCTATACCTGGTTATTAAACCAAGTATAGCTTTCTTTCGTCAAGTCCATCCCGTCTGACAGGAGCCGTAAAATCGTTATTTTGTTCAATAACAGTATCACGGACACCCATTTGTCAACCTTGACGGGACGCTTCGTTTTGTTTAGACCTTGAACACTGCACGCAGAAACCAGCGCAGCGCAGACGGGCATTTGACCACCACAACCTGCATGGCAAACCTCCCCCTTTCGCGGTTCGTGTATGCCATACTATGTCGGCGGTCAGATTTCTGTCACCCGTCCGAGCGGGTCAGAATCACAACGCCCCATCCGCTTTGACAGCTAAGGGTTGCCTGCTGTTCAACAAACTCGTTGCTGACCCCCAGCGGATAGTCCGGGGTAAGCACTGCATTTTTAAGCGGGTAAAAAACGCCTTTTTCCTCAACGCCTGTAAGACTGCCTTCCAAGGGAAAGAGAGAGAGGTACGCCCAGTCCCGACGCTCCAAAGTTAGAGGATGCCCGGGGCAAAGAATCCGCACTTCACTGTGTTCATCAGCCAAAAGTACCTCAACACCATGTTTCGCCAAATACAGCGCCGTATGAAGATTGGCCAGCGTATGCTCCATGCGCGCGCCGCCCAACGCGCCCAGCATTGTAACGCTGCGGCATCCATGCTCACAGAGGATTCGGGCCGCGTAGTGTGTATCCGTATCATCCTTGACATGGGGAAGAACAACCATATTGCCGGCTGTCTGGGGCTGTGGAGCGGAATCAAAATCACCTACGATCAAATCCGGCACAGCGTTCAGTGCGGCGGCGTTCCGGTACCCCGCATCACAGGCCACAATGTAATCCCCGGGGCGCAGATACTCTGCCATAGCTTGGCAGACCGGAACGGCGCAGAAGATGACCGCATGAGAGATGCCCTGCGGGATTTGCGGGGTCATTGTTCCCATTCCTTCCACTGGCTGGCCTCCTCATACATGGTCAGATAGCTCTGGTAGCGTGTGGGAGAAATTTTGCCATCCTCCAGCGCGGCCCGCACAGCGCAGCCCTTCTCCGTCCGATGAGAGCAGCCGGTAAAACGGCACTGCCCAAAATACGGCTCAAACTCCGGGAAGGTGTGCTGAAGGTCCTCTTTGGGAATGCGGCAGATTTTTTGGGCATCTATGCTCGCAAATCCCGGCGTGTCCGCGATGCGCCCGCCGCAGACCTCGAAAATCTCTGCCTCACGGGTGGTGTGACGGCCACGGCCGAGTTTTTGGCTGATTTGGCCGGTTTCCCGCTTCAGTTCCGGAGCGATAGCATTGAGCAGTGTGGATTTGCCAACGCCGGAATTTCCGCAGAAAGCGCAGAGATTCCCTTTGATCTGTGCGCGGACTTCATCAAGACCCTCTCCTGTTTCATAGTTCAGGCAGATGAGCGGAATGGTGCTGAGGCGGTAATCTTCTTTCAGCGTATCTGCCTGTGTCAAATCCGCCTTTGTGATAACCAGCACCGGCTGCACTTCTTTATATACTGCCGAGGAGATCAGCTCATCCAAAATAAGCGTACTGGGGGAAGGCTGCGTTGTACTCGCCACAATAAACAGCACATCAAGGTTGGCTACCGGCGGGCGGACAAAGACGTTGCGGCGGGGTTTGATTTCATCAATCATCGTACCGTCATTGCTCAAAATGACGTTATCTCCTGCCACAGGCGTAATGCCGCGCTTGCGAAAAATCCCGCGGGCTTTACACTCCTTCACGCCGTCTTCCGTTCGCACATAATAAAAGCCGCCAATGCCTTTTGTAATATATCCTTCCATTACCACAGCATCTCACCGGATTCAATATTATACACATGGCCGTCCCGCTGGATAACCGTAATCCAAGCACCGTTCCAGAATTCATCCCAGGTTGCTCCATTGCCATCCGGGTCAGGCGTAGGCTCCGGCGGCGCTGTGGGCTCAGGAATACCGGAAGAGACATATAACGTAACGGCACCGCCCAGCTTTGCGGTGGTTCCGCCGATTGGGCTCTGGTTGATAACCGTGTCGACTTCCTCTGTGCTTGGCTGTTCCACGATACGGGGAACAAGAGATTTCTCGGTAAGGAGCTTGCGGGCCTCATCCACTTTCAAGCCGGAGCAGGTAGGAACGATTGCCTCGCTCTCCCGCGCAGCACGAGCCACATACATATTCACTGTCGTGTTTCCTGCCACAACCTCGCCCGCAGCGGGGTCCGTAGAGACAACGGTGCCTGCCGCGACGCTCTCATCCTCGGTATACTTGGTGACGACCTGAAGGCCGCTGTCCAGCAGCGTCTGCTTGGCGTCCTCACTCACAAAAGTCCGGACATCGGGCACAGTGATTTCCTGTATTCCCTGGCTGACCTTCAGAGTGACTTTCTGGCCCTCCTTAACCGTGCGTCCCGGCTTTGGATTTTGCTGAAAAATCTGACCTTCGGGAGCATCGTTATACTCATACACCCACTTAGCTACAAGCTTGGCGTTATAGTCGGATGCCTGAAACTCATCCTGCGTCATTCCAACAAAGCTGATCAGCTGAACATCCGCATGGTTGGAGAAGAACGAGTTGGTCGAATTGGTGAAAATCAAATAGACAAGGATTCCTGCACCAATGACAAAAGCCACCGCCATGCCAAAGAAAATCGGGAGCATCGAGATGCCGCCTTTATTCTTTTTACTGTTCTTTTTGTTCTTCTTGTTTTTCCCGTTCACGTTTTTGCCTTTTCCTGTATTGGAAGTTCCTGCACGGCGCGCCTGCGCGGTGCTGACCCCGGGCTTTGTGGCGTTGTTTACCACGCGGCTGATCGTCTTATCCGGATCATCCTGAGAATTGTACTCATATTCAAAGCGAATGCTGGGGTTGTGTTTGAACGCATCAATCGCATCCAGCATCTCCTTGGCGGACTGGAACCGGTCCTCCGGGCGCTTTTCCATCGCCTTTTCGGTAATTTGCCGCAGTCCAACAGGGACATTGGGGGCAATTTCCGCAAGCGGCTTGGCCTTCTCACTGATCTGCATGATGGCAATCGACACAGCGCCCGTTCCATCAAAGGGAAGCTGACCGGAAAGCATCTCATACATCATCACGCCGGTAGAATAGATGTCGGTACGTGCGTCTGTATGGTCACCTTTGGCCTGTTCGGGGCTGATGTAATGCACCGAGCCGATGGCTTTATCACTCACAGTCTGGCTCTGCGCGCGGGAAAACCGTGCAATGCCAAAGTCCATCATTTTGATGGAACCATCTGCCTGAAGCATGATGTTCTGCGGTTTGACATCGCGGTGAACAATGCCCTTGGAATGTGCATGATCCAGCGCACTCAGCACCTGCGTAGCAAAGTGAACGACCTCTTTCCAGGTCAATGCACCGCCGCGCTGCTTCAGATATTCTTTGAGGGTTATGCCATCGATATACTCCATCACAATATACTGAAGTCTGTCTGTAACCGAGACATCGTAAACTTTAACAATATTGGGATGGTCCAGAATAGAAATCGCTTTGGATTCATTTTTGAAGCGGCGGACCAGATCCTCGTTATCCAGGAACTCCTCCTTGAGGACCTTGACTGCAATCGCATTGCCGGAACGAACATCCGTGCCTTTATACACGTTGGCCATTCCGCCCACGCCAATAAGGCTTTCAATCAGGTAGCGGCCGTCCAGCTTTTTGCCGATGAGATTATCCATTTGTTTCCTCCGTTGTTTCCACGCCCATCAAAAGTACCGTAATATTATCCTGTCCGCCCCCCTTGAGGGCACGGTCAACCAGGATGCCGGGCGCATCAAAAAAGGCTGTCTCCTGCAAGATAAGCCCCAATTCGGCATCCGGAACCATATTGGTCAAACCGTCCGTGCAGAGCATCAGGATATCGCCCGGTGTAATTTCGCAGCGATTATACTCCGGCACAATATTGGCCGAAACGCCCAGCGCTCGGGTGATTAAATTTTTCTGCGGGTGAAGTGCCGCCTGTTCGCGGGTAATCTGGCCGCTGTCCACCAGCTGCTGAACCATGGAATGATCCCGCGTAAGCTGGCGAATGATGCCGTTGTGCCACAAATAAGCGCGCGAGTCCCCCGCGTGAACGATATGGGCAAGGCCGCCCCGCTGAAGTACGCAGACGCCCGTGGTGCCCATGCCCAGCATATCGGGGTCGGATGTTGCCTTGTCATACACGGCGCGGTTGGCAATATCAAAAGCCCGCATCAGGAATGCCTTTTCCTCACCCGGATTGACATTCCGAAGCTGACGGTCAAAATATTGCAGAACCGTTCTGGTCGCAATGCCGGAGGCGGCTCGTCCCCCGTTGGCACCGCCCATGCCGTCACAAACAATCCCCCACCCGGTTCCATCAGTGAGCTGGCGGGCGCAGTAATTGTCCTGATTTTCCTGACGGCAGCTTCCAATATCTGTGAGCGCTGCAATTTTCATGGAGCGTCGGTCCTTTCCCCCTGTAAATCGGATGTTTGTTGTTTCTGCTGCCGGGCATCTTCCCGGCGAAGCTGCCCGCAGGCAGCGCTGATGTCTGTGCCAAGACGCCGCCGGACAGTGGCGTTCACGCCCAGTTCTTCGAGCATCTTCTGGAAGCGGCGGACGTTCGCCTCATCCGTTGCCGAATAGGGACTGCCGTCCACCGGATTGATGGGGATGAGGTTGACGTGAGCACCCATTCCCTTGATGAGTTCCGCCAGTTCACGGGCCTTTTGCGGTGAGTCGTTGACACCCTTGACCATGGAATATTCAAAGCTGATGCGCCGTCCCGTTTCCTTCTGGTAACGGCGGCAGGCCGGAATGAGCTTTTCGAGTGGGAACGCATCGTTGACCGGCATCATCGAACTGCGCGTTGCATTGTCCGGCGCATGGAGCGACACGGAAAGCGTCAGCTGCAAATGCCGCTGTGCCAGCTTGTCAATTCCCGGCACCAAACCGCAGGTCGAAAGGCTGATGTTGCGCATTCCGATATTGAGTCCTTCCGGGCAGGAAATGAGCGTAAGGAAGTCCATCACATTGTCAAAGTTGTGCAGCGGCTCACCGATGCCCATCAGCACCACATGAGACACCCGTTCGCCCGTATCTTTCTGGGCGGTATAAATCTCGGATGCAATCTCTCCGGGCGTAAGGTCACGCACACGGCCGGCCTGCGTGGACGCACAGAAGCGGCAGCCCATCGCACAGCCCACCTGGGTGGAGACGCAGACCGTATTGCCGTAATGATACCGCATGAGTACCGTCTCGATACAGTTGCCGTCCGCAAGCTGAAGCAGATATTTGACTGTTCCATCCTTTGACTGCTGACGGCGGCGGATTGCAGGGGCCGCAATGGTGCAGTCCTTTTCAAGCTGAGAAATGAGAGATTTTGGCTGGTCCGTCATTGCGGAAAAATCCGTCACGAGCTTTTGATGGATCCATTTAAATATCTGCTTTGCGCGGAACGCCGGCTGACCGATGGACTTCATATATTCCGTCAGTCCCGGAAGGGTAAAATCAGAAAGGCAGATTTTCTGTGCTGCCATATCCATCAAAAGTTCACCTCTGTTTTATCTTTTTTGCGGAACAACGATTCATTTTTTGCGTTCCAACACGCTGACAAAGAACCCGTCCGTGCCTGTTTTGTGCGGGAGGAACACAGTCCCATATTCCCCGGTTTTCATTCCGGCCAAGCAAATTTCCGGGTTTACCGTGTGGAAATCCGGGTTATCCTGCAAAAACTGCCGAATCTGTTCCTCATTCTCATAAAAGTTGACTGTACAGGTAGAATACACCAAACGGCCGTTTTGGGCAAGGTACCTTGCGCCGTTTTGAAGGATTTTTTGCTGTACTTTTTGTAAATTTTCAATGCCATCCATGGATTTATAGCGAATATCCGGTTTCTTCCCCATGACGCCCAGACCCGAGCAGGGCACATCGCAAAGCACCCTGTCAAACGTACCGAGTTCCGGAAAAAACACTGAGGCATCGCCCTGGAACGGTCGGGCACAGTGGATGCCGCAGCGCTCAAAAGCTTTTGTGAGCAGCTGTACACGGCCGGGCACGAGTTCCCCGCTGAGGATTTCGCCCTCGTCCCCCATGCACTGCGCCATGGTCACGCTCTTACCGCCCGGCGCCGCACAAAGGTCAAGCACCCTCATTCCGGGCACCGCTCCCACACTGAGTGCCGCGAACTGGCTGGCAAGGCCCTGCACATGGAATTCACCCTCCCGGAAAGCCTGCGCAGCCGCAGGCGTGCCGGAAAAATCCACCAGCAGACAGTGTTCCCACGGGCCGGGGCGTACCGTATTGCCCAAAGAAGTCAGTTCCTTTGTCAGTGCCTCGTCCGAAGTGCGCAGCGGGTTCACGCGAACTGCCGTGGAACGGTTCTGCAAAAAAGAGGCCGCCATGGCTTCAGCATCCTCCGGATACTGAGCCGTCAAAAGTTCGGCAACCGGGCGGGACATACTGTAATAGGTCACAAGGCGGTCCGCCAGGTCGGGCCATTCCTCCGGACGGGGCCGCAGAACGGCGGCACGGCGCAGCACGGCATTAACCATGCCGCAGGCGCTGGACTTGCCAAAGGAACGCGTCAGTTTGACGGATTCATTGACCGCCGCAGACAGAGGCACATCCATAAAGGCCGCCTGTGCTACACCGGAACGGAGGATGGCGCGCACCGGCGCATCCATCTTTTCAAGCGGTTTTGCGCAGTAGCGCGCCAGCATCCAGTCGATAAGATTTTGCCGTTCGATTGTCGTATAAAAAATACGCGAGGCGAAAGCGGCATCCCGGGGCGAAAGTGCCGGCGTACAGTGATTCAGCTCGGAATCCAGCACAAGATTGGAATAGCCATTTTGTTCCTGACGCACAAGAGCGCGCACGGCAAGTCGGCGGGCGGTCACAGGACATCCCCCACTTTAAGGCGGCGGCCTGCCGCCCAGGCAGTTCCCGCCATAGGCTTGCCGCCTTCCGGCGTCACAGATTCCAGCGCAATTGCGCCTTCACCGCAGGCAACCGTCAGCGGCTTGAGGCTCAGAACCGTGCCGGGCGCGGCATTTGAAGGGTTCTGTTCCAGGCGGCTGACTGCTGCCTTGATTTTTTTGCCGTCATATTCAAAAAAAGCCATCGGCCAGGGATTCATGCCGCGTACCCAGTTGTGAATATGCGCTGCGGATTCACCGAAATTGAACCGCGCCATCTCCTTGGTCAGCGCAGGCGCATGGGATGCCAGACTCTCATCCTGTTTTTTGGGAGTGAGCTCACCCGCTTCAATCAGCGGCAGTGCCTTCACCAGCGTTTTTGCTCCGATGCTGCTCACCATATCAAACAGTTCGCCGCTTGTCATTTCCGGGTCAATGGACACCGGTTCCACCATCAGAATGTCGCCGGTATCGAGCCCTTCATCGAGCTGCATAATGGTCACGCCAGTCTGCTCATCACCGTTGAGAACGGCCCACTGAATCGGCGCAGAGCCGCGGTACTTGGGAAGCAGTGAGACATGAAGGTTGATGCATCCGTATTTTGCCGCATGAAGAAGCTGCGGCGGAATAATGCAGCCATAGGCCACCACCACGATGATTTCCGGCGCAAGCTCCTGAATGAGAGAATCCGAACTTCCGTCCCGCAGTGTACGGGGCTGGTACACAGGAATCCCATATTGTACGGCCAGCTGCTTGACCGGCGGAGCGGTAAGGACCTGTTTGCGTCCCACCGGTTTGTCCGGCCGGGTGAATACCGCACAGACCTCATGTCCTGCATCAAGAATTGCCTGCAAGCTGTCGGCGGCAATATCGGGTGTGCCCATAAAAAGGATACGCATGAATCAATCCTCATCCCCGTCATTGGGGTAATCGTCCTCATAGAAGTGCGTGGCGCGGTCCATGATGGTCACGCCGTTCAGATGGTCATTTTCATGCTGGATGCAGCGGGCAAGCATTCCTTCTGCTTCCAGTTCAAACCAGTTTCCGCTGCGGTCCTGTGCCTTGACCTTGACCTTGTCAGAGCGGGTCACAGCGCCGTTATGACCGGGGAAGGACAGGCAGCCCTCATACATCTCGTTCGTCTCGGGGCTGAGATACTCAATCTCCGGGTTGACGAACTCGATGAACTTTTCCTCGTAATCTGCGGGAATCGGATCGGGCATATCACGCTCATCAAGGCAGACAAAGACGCGGCGCATCATACCGACCTGCGGGCCGGCAAGGCCGAGGCCCTGTGCATCCGAGAGCGTCTCCTTCATGTCATCGAGCAGAACCGCCAAGCGGTCATCAAACTTGGTAACGGGGCGGCATACCTTTTTAAGGATCGGGTCGCCATCCTGAACAATCGTGCGAAGTGCCATATTCTTATACCTCCAAAAATTATCAATCGCCGTCCGAGTTGAAATCAATCGTCACGCCCGCTTTGGCAGGCAGCTTTTCCTCGGCGTAAGCGTCCAAAGTGCTGCGCATCAGTGCACGGAAAGGCGCATCGTTGCGGCACTTAAGAGTCAGTTTATAACGGTATTTACCGTTGAGCTTGGCGATGCTCATTGGCGTGGGGCCAAGCATACGAAGCGGCTGCTCGGGGTGGCTGGCAAATCTCTCTGCCAGCAGCCGGGCGAATCGCCGAGCCGCCGTGTAAACATCCATTTCCTGTGTTCCGGAAAATCCCACCACACAGAAAGAGCAGTAAGGCGGATAAAGAGAAAATCGCCGGAATGCAATTTCCTGTTCATAAAAACGTGGGTAGTCCTGTGCCGCCGCAAGCTGCAGCACCGGATGTTCCGGCACCGCGGTCTGAATCAGCGCACGTCCGGGAAGTTCCGAGCGCCCGCCGCGCCCCACGACCTGTGTGACAAGGCTGAACACATTTTCAAATGAGCGGAAGCCCTGACCGAACAGCATGGAGTCAATTCCCAGAACGCCGACGAGGGTGACCTTTTCAAAATCCAGTCCCTTTGCCACCATCTGCGTTCCCAAAAGTATATCATACTCCTGTGCGGCAAATCGGGCAAGCATCTGTTCGTGGGCATTTTTTCGACCCGTGGAATCCTGGTCCATCCGAAGGATACGGGCATCCGGCAAAAGCTCCGCCAGTTCCTCCTCCACTTTTTGGGTCCCAAATCCGCTGTACACCATTTTGCCGCCGCATTCGGGGCAGACCGTCGGCACGGGGCTGATGCGGTGACCGCAGTGGTGGCAGAACAATGCCTGCTCCGGTTTGTGATAAACGAGCGGTACCGAACAGTTGGGGCATTTTAGGACCTGCCCGCAGGACCCGCACATTCCTACCGTGCGGTAACCGCGGCGGTTGAGCAGCAGAATGCTCTGTTCCCCGCGCTCTTTTGTTTCCCTGAGCGCTTCGGCCATCTGGTAACTGACTTCCCGGGGGTTGCCTGCGGCCAATTCCGCCCGCATATCCACAAAGTCCACGGTAGGCAGCGGCCGTCCGCCGTAACGGTGCTTCAGCGTGACCAGCCGGATGCGGCCGCTTACGGCAGCCTGGTAGGTTTCCGTTCTGGGCGTGGCGGAAGCGAACAATAAAAGTGAGTTTTCCATCGCGGCGCGTTTTCTTGCCACATCATGGGCTGAATAACGCGGTGCGGACTCGCTCTGGTAGGTGTGTTCCTGTTCCTCATCCAAAATGATGAGCCCGATATTTTGCAGCGGCGCGAAGATGGCGCTGCGGGTTCCCACAACAATATCGGCGTTGCCCTGCTGAATCATCCGCCACTGAAGCAATCGTTCGGTGTTGCTCAGTGCGGAGTGCTGTACCGCAAGCCGGCTGCCGAACATTGCCTTAAGGCGGCGAATCATCTGCGGTGTTAAGCCGATTTCCGGCACAAGCACCAGTGCGCGGCGTCCCTGCGCTAGCGTTTTTTCAATAAGGTTCAAAAACACCGCCGTCTTGCCGCTGCCCGTAACGCCGTAGAGCAGTGCGGCGCGGGGGCCGTCCGCCAGCAAATCTTCCTCAAGGCTCCGGCAGGCTTCACTCTGCTCGGGTGAAAGCGTGAGCGGCTGCGGGTCAAAGGGCACATTCGACAGCAAATCCAGCGGGCGGTCCCGCTCCCCTGCCGAAATGATTCCTTTTTTGCACAGCCCGTCCAGCGTAGCGCGGGAAATGCCGATTTGCTCCAGTTCAGAACGGGAGCGCGGGCCGGAGCGAAGCACCTCAACGGCCTGTTTCTGCCGCGGGCCGGGCTTTGGTGTCTGCGGCAGTTCCCCCGTGAGCGTATACACTGTTTCCACCGGGCGCATCATACGGTTCTTTACAACCGGCCGTCCGTTTTCCACACCCGGCTGATACTGTGCCCCATAGGGAATGACGGCTTTGACTGCCTCATACCAGGTGCAGAAATATCGGTCCCTGAGGAATCGCACAAGCTCCATCAAATCCGGCGTCAAGCGCGCTTCCTCCGGCGCAGCATCCAAAAGGCTTTTCAGGCGTGCATCGGGCGTTTCCTCATCGCTGACCTCAAGGACCACCGCCATACGGGGACGGTTGCCCGCGCCAAAAGGGACCAGCACCATCCCGCCGGGCCAAACGGAACCCTTGAGTTCTGAGGGCACTAAATAGGAATAAAGTTTGTCAAAATGGATGGTGGCATCGTTTACCGCCACCTTTGCTATGCCGGGCAAACAGATGCCTCCCTTTTGCGCCCTGCGGGCGTTACTGCTGTTTGAGCTTTTCCTCGATAATCGCGTAAATTGCATCGGCACAGCGCTCTACCGAATCATTGATTACACACTCATCATAATCCGCAGAGAGTGCAATCTCGGTTTCGGCGCGGCGAAGCCGGTTCTGAATGGCTTCCTCCGTATCGGTGCCGCGGGAACGCAGGCGGCGTTCGAGTTCCTCCATGTTCGGAGGCAGAATGAATACCGTCGTAGCACCCGGATAAATCCGTTTGATATTTCCTGCGCCCTGAACCTCAATCACCATAATGACCGGCGTTCCGGACTGCATAAACGGCTCCACCTCGGATTTGAGCGTACCGTAATAATTGCCGCAGTAGTTGGCGTGTTCCACAAGGCCGTCCTGTGCAATACATTCCTCAAACTGAGGCACCGTCAGGAAGTGATATTCTCTGCCGTCCTGCTCCTCGCCGCGCCGGGCGCGGGTGGTGGCGGAAATCGTCTTGTGCAGTTCAGGGTGCTGCTCAAGCAGCGTATGGACCACCGTGTCCTTACCCGTGCCGGAGGGACCCGACACAACAAAAAGATACTTTTCCTCGTTCATTTAGCCTTCCCCTTTATTCTCCTCATTTGCAAACCGCCCCATAATTGTTTCCGGCTCAAAGGCCGAGAGCACCACATGGTCAGAATCCATAATCAGCACGGCACGGGTGCGCCGGCCGTAAGTGGCATCAATGGCGGACCCACGGTCTCTGGCATCCTGAACCAATCTCTTTACGGGTGCGGAATCCGGGCTGACAACCGCAATAAGACGGTCCGCGTTCACCATGTTGCCGAAGCCGATATTGATGAGTTTCATAGTTCTGACCTCTTACTCGATGTTCTGAATCTGCTCCCGAATCTTCTCAATCTCAGACTTCAGTTCCACCACAAGGCGGGTAATATTCACATCCTGGCACTTGGAACCGATGGTGTTGGATTCACGGTTCAGTTCCTGGGTCAGGAAATCCAGCTTGCGCCCGACCGGTTCATCCAGTGCAAGAATCGCGCGGTACTGCGCCACATGGCTGTGGAGACGGACGGTTTCCTCGTCAATGGCAGTCTTGTCGGCAAAGATGGCGGCCTCGGTCACAAGGCGAGCTTCATCAATATTGCGGTCCTCGAGAATTTCCTTCAGTCTGGCATACAGGCGTTCGGTATAAGCCTGGACCCGGCCGGCACTGTCCTTCTCAATTTCTCCCACCAAGGTTTCAATCGTGTCAAGACGATTTTCAACATCGATGCGAAGCTTTTCACCCTCCACCGCGCGCATGGCAACAAATGCTTCCACAGCCTGCCCCGCCACCTGTTCCACATCTGCCCAGAGTGCATCGGGGTCTGTAGGAGCGGCCGTCTGGGTCAGCACATCCGGAAAGCGTGCAATCATGCCCACTGTGGCATCGTTTTTGAGGTCCATACGTTCTGCCATTGCCTGAAACGCATCGCGATAGCTCTCAGCAAGCTGCCAGTTGACTTTCACCACGGTATCCGGCGCTGCCACGTTTTGGATGCTCAGGCTCAGTTCCACATTGCCGCGGCTGACTTTTGCCGCCACCAGCTTTTTGAGTTTATCCTCCATAAACGAACAGGTCCGGGGAATCCGTGAAGAATACTCGAAGAAGCGAGAGTTGACGCTGCGCAGTTCGACGGTGATATCCCGTCCGTTCAAAACCTGCTCAGCGCGCCCATAACCGGTCATGCTCAATATCATAAAATCTTACACCTCATCTCAAATATGTGGTGTGCGACAGCACATATATAAAGTTTATTTTACTATTCTTGAGCCATCTTTGCAAGGTTAAGAAGGCGTTTCCGGCAGATTTTTCTCCAAAGCCGCCGCTTTTCTCTCGGCTGCGCCTAAAAAGCCCCGCCCGAATTGGTTTCGGGCAGGGCTTTTGCTGTAGTTTATTGGTTATTTTTCTGTGTCAGATTTACTGTCTTTGCGCTTCTTTCCCTGCCGTGCAATCACAGCCGCAACGGCAGCTGCTGCAATCAGACCGGCAATCAGCCACAGCAAAGACGGCGGGAAAGTCTTTGCTTCTCCCTCGGCCCAACCGGCATAAAGAGTCATATTGTTTTTGACGGTATCCTGTTCAAAATCCCAGAGAGTGGTATGGTCAATGTCAGCGTACCATCCGGAGAAGTGAAAGCCTTTCCGGGTCGGCGGTTCCGGCTCCCTGATTTTTTCACCATATTGTACGGTTTGCTCCGGTACTTCACTTCCTCCCGAGGAATCAAAGTTCACCGTACAAGCCGATGAGACAACCACCAAAACCTCATTGGTGGAACAGGCAAAACTCCCCGTTCCGTCCCTGCGGGAGACCAGCGGGTTTTGGCTGGTGATGCGGGCCGTACCGGAATCCGCTGTCACCTTCAAACGGATACTTCCCACCTGCTCAGCAGCTTTCCACTTCATTCCGCCGCTCATGGACAGGTAATTCATATAATATGCACGGGAGCCATCTGTCCTGGCGAGATCTTCTCCGTTTACCTTTTCTGCCAGATTTTCGCTGTCCGGCACCAGTTCAAAAAAATCACTGTCGTACTGAATCTCATCCTGCATAGCATACATGGTGTACGGTTCATCCGAATCGGATCGGGTAAGTGTCAAGGTCAGCGTAATAATGTCCCCGCAGGACACCTCTCGATATTCTTCTCCGTCTGCCGTCAGTTCAAATGCAAAGGAAGGTTCTTTTGAATCCGCTGGAGCCGCAGTCAGAGCAGCCGCCTTATGCGGGCAAATGACAAACAAAATTGCTGACACTGCTACCAAAAGAAATGTATATCTTTGTTTCATTCACATTTTTCTCTCCTCACCCAATTCACTTTTTCCCGGATGCTGCGAATTCACTGTTGTTTCAGCAGCCAATCAATGACTGCCGCCGCATCCGCCACATTGACTTCACCATCACCATTGGTGTCTGCCCGAAGATATTTTTCTGCCGGCACTTGTTCCGTGAATCCGGTATACCGCACATTATAGATGTTGTAAATCAGCTGAGCATCGTTTGCGTCCACCTTGCCGCTTTTGTTCACGTCCATACCGTAGTCCACGCTGACCGGCGTTCCATCGGTTATATCTACCTGTGCAGCGGCCTGAGTGAGGCTCAAGGTCTGTTCAATTGTCAAAGCGCAGTATGCATTATACTGTTCCGACCAGTACATGGCCGCTCCTGCATAGCTGGGAATATGCCCATCGTCCAGTGTAACAGAATTTCTAACTAACCAGACAGCTGTCCCGTCCAAATCGAGATATTTTGACACCGTAACACCGTTTGTATTCACCGTGCGTAGAATCGTAAAAGTCAGATTGCCCTCCACTTCTTTGACGGTATAGACGCCATCACCGGAATCCACAACGGGCACGCTCTTTCCGCCAACCTCAGCGGTCACCGCATAAGTGTATCCCTGCTCGGTGTGAAGCGTCAGGGAGTAGTCCTGCCCCAAAGTCGCCGTTGGTGTATATCCGGCAGCCGCACCGGCACCGCTGCCCTCAACGGTCACCGTCCCCTGCGCCTGCTGTTTCGTAACTGTGACAGAAATATCTCCGCAAATGGCCGAGCCGGAAATTGTGTAAGTTCCTTCTTCGGCCGTATATCCGGTATATGTCTTTCCTCCAATTGTGAGGCTTTCCACACTGTACGCCCAGTTTTTCACTGTCGGAACGGTAAAAGAATAATCCGTTCCGTAAACCGCTTGTGCCGCCCCTTCTATTTCTTCCGCAGCATTGCCCGCAAAGGTGACAGCATAATGTTTGGGCGTCCTGCTGCCCGTAATTGTAACCGGTCCGCTTACGTTTGGAATTATATAAGTTCCGTTTTCGCCGATTACGGGATTTGTTTCTGTTCCATTGACCAGCGCCGTAATCTCCCCGTAATCGTAATTGGTGCCGTCGCTTGCCTTTGTGAACGTGTAGTCCTCCCCTTCTGTCGCACTGGAAGGTCCGTCAAATATTTCATCCAGCGTAACCGCGAAGGTTCTCTTAGCAATGTTCAGTTCGATGGAATCCGCGATAATTGTTGCCAAAGTAAGGTCGCGGTCCTCCGCCGTCTCTCCGCCGCCAAAGGAAGCAGAAACTAAGGAAATTTTTCCTGTTCCCGCGCAGAGAGCATCAAAGGCAAGAATATAGGCCGAACTCCCGAAGTTTTTGTCCCGTCCGTAATCTTCAATCTTCAACGTTCCGTCCGTATCACCAACAGATGCTGTTCCCAAATACGATTTTTCTTCGTTAAAGGCGAAAGCGTCCGAATCGTAATTAATGATTAGCTCCGCAGCCGAAAAGGATGTTTCAGCCGCGTTTCCAACCGCCACGTTGATATTCACGGTTTCTCCGGCGCTGGTCTCATTAGACAGAGCCGACAAACCGGCTGTATATCCTTCATAATTAAGCGAAAACGTTTGAGTTATCGGCACTTCAAACTTTTGCCAACTTTGATTCTCTTCTAATATGGCAACCTTTGCAGCACCGATGGAATAGGTTCCTTCCGGCGTTCCGGCCGGCACCAAATAGGAAATTGCAGCGATTTCCGTCAATGTTTGAGGCTGTTTTTCGTTCATCCAGTATACTGTTTGACTATCCTCATACATATTCATGATTTCACTGCCGGTACTCGCCTGCAAGAACGTAAAGGGTTCCGGAATAACCAGTTGAAACTCTATTCCCGCTAATTTAATTGTACTGTTGGCATACAGATGAAAAACAACAATCTGATTTTCCCCTGTAATCTTTACTTGAGATGGTTCCATTTCCCCGTATAGTGAAGTTTGCTCTTCACCGTTCTCGCTGTCTGCATAGACCGGCAAGCACGTTTGTGCACACAGCACAACGCAGAGGAGGAGACTTGCTGCCTTCTTCATCCTATTGACAATGCGTTCCTGTGTCATCAGATATCATCCCCTTATTTATATTGCAAATGGTATGAACATTTATTTTTTTGCAAGCAGCAGATTTTTGATGCAGTTCATCCGTTCGCTATTATTTTATCATATCAGGTTCAATTATCCTGTACAATATAAAATCACGACAAACTTCGCACACAATTTTTATAACAATTTTCAAAATCTTTCTTTTCCCAAAATTTGTCCCCCAAAAACCGATATTTTTAAAGTTCTTCCGTGTCTGACAAAATTCACAAGTCCCACACTTTCAAATTCTGCCAAGCTGTGATATACTGAAAAAAATTCATGGTCCAATTAGATTGGAGGTTCTTTCCCATGTGGACTCGTTCCTTACTTAAATCGAATGCCAAGGAGGCTCTGCGAGGCCGGTACTGGCGGAGTTTTCTGCTCTGCCTGCTGCTCTCGTTTTTGGGTATCGGCAGTGTTGCCGGCAATTTCACGGTTGAGTTTCGGCAGCAGATGGATGCCCTTGATACTGCCATCAACGGCGAGGTATGGCAGGGCAACGCCGCGCAGGCTCTTCCGCAAGATTTGCTTGAGATGATTCCGCCGCGTTTTTGGGGCTTTGCTGTGGCCGCCATTCTGATTGCCGTTGTGCTGGGGATTTGCCTGGGTGCATTTCTTCTTAACCCGCTCGAGGTTGGCCGAAACCGCTATTTTATGGAAAGCCGGCAGTCCCTCACCCCCATGGGCACCGTCACGACCGTGTTCGGTCCCGGGTATCTGAATGTTGTCAAAGTGCAGTTTCTGGTTACCCTCAAAATCGCGCTGGGCAGTATCCTCATCATCCCCGGCATCTACTGGAGTTTCTGTTACATGATGGTTCCTTATCTGCTGGCGGAGAATCCGTATATGACACCGCGTCGTGCGATGGAATTGAGCAAGCAGATGATGGAAGGTGAAAAGTGGAACGCCTTCGTGCTCAGGCTTTCTTTCATCGGCTGGAATATTCTCTGTTCGCTGACGTTTGGCATTGGATATTTCTTCCTTGAGCCTTATGTGCAGGCCACTTACGCCGAACTGTATGCCGCTCTGCGTGCCAAGGCCCTGGCCATGAACATGACGGACGCCAACGAATTGGGCGGCTTTGTCAGACACTGAGGCGGACACATAAAATTAAACCAACCGCAATCAATCATACAGCAGAAAAATGGCACGGCCCGCAAAATACGGACCGTGCCATTTTGTATGCCGCCGACCGGGATCGAACCGGTACGGCATTTCTGCCGAGGGATTTTAAGTCCCTTGCGTCTGCCAGTTCCGCCACGGCGGCTTAACGGTGATTATTGTATCGCAAATTGGGGCAGATGTCAATCTCACCGCCCTCCTTTATCGAGGGTCTTTCATGGACTGCTCGTCAGTTTTTTTCTTAATATGCAGCAGATGCAAAACACTGCAAAGTTCTGTACTTTTGTACATTTTCCTTGCAATTTTAGTCAGATAGGCGTAAACTAATGAATATATCGGCATTGCATTCTCGATGCAATGCCGGCGATGATTTGCAAAATAAAGGAGTTATTTTTCCATGAGTGAAGCTTGCAACCATGACTGCAGCAACTGCCATGCTGACTGCGAAAGCCGTGCACCTCAGCACGAACCGCCCCATGCCAAAAGTCACATTAAAAAAGTGATTGGCGTTGTTTCCGGCAAGGGCGGCGTCGGCAAGAGCATGACCAGCGCCATGCTGGCCGTTGCGATGCGCCGCAAAGGCTACCAGGTCGGCATCCTGGATGCGGATATCACCGGTCCTTCTATTCCCAAACTGTTCGGCGTTCATGGCCCGGCTATGGGCAATGAGGATGGGATTCTGCCCGTCAAGAGCCACACGGGCATCGACATCATGTCCATTAACCTGCTTCTTGAGGACGAGGAAGCCCCCGTTGTCTGGCGCGGTCCTGTGATTGCAGGTGCTGTCAAGCAGTTCTGGCAGGAAGTTATCTGGGAAGATGTTGATTTCCTGTTTGTCGATATGCCTCCGGGAACCGGCGATGTTCCTCTGACGGTCTTTCAGACCCTGCCGGTGGATGGCATTATCATTGTGTCCAGCCCGCAGGAACTGGTCGGCATGATTGTCGGCAAGGCCGTGCAGATGGCTAAAATGATGAATGTTCCCATCCTTGGCATTGTCGAAAACATGAGTTACGCCGTCTGCCCCGACTGCGGCAAGCACATTTCCGTATTCGGTGATTCCCACGTGGATGAGACCGCTGCCAAGTATGGCCTTTCTGTTCTGGCCAAGATGCCCATTGACCCCGAACTGGCCAAAGAGGCCGATGCCGGTATGATTGAGACTTATGCCGGTTCTTCGCTGGATGGTGCAGCCAACGCGGTGGCTGCGCTGCTGAAGTAAATTTCAGCGGTCTGTTTCTTTTCCTGGTTTCACAAATATTTTATTTGCAGGAGGTTACATATCATGAAAAAATTTCTCGAAGAATTCAAGGCGTTTGCCCTCAAGGGCAACATGATGGACATGGCTGTTGGTGTCATTATCGGCGGTGCGTTCTCCTCGCTCGTCACTTCCCTGACGGACAACATCATCAACCCTATCATTGGTATTCTTTTCAAGGCTGACTTCAGCAGTGTTGTGCTCAACCTGCCTTTCGGCATTACGCTGGGCATTGGTTCCTTTGTCTCGGCCATCATCAACTTTATCATCCTCGCGTTCGTGCTGTTCTGCATTATCAAGGGAATGAATGCGCTGATGACCCTTGGCCATCACGAGGAAGAAAAGCCCGCTGAGCCTGCCGCGCCGGCTGCTCCTACCCAGGAAGAACTGCTGGCCCAGATTTTGGCTGAGCTTAAAGCACAGAATACTGCCAAGGTCGATTGATTGCCTCCCAATCCAAGCAGGCAAAACAAAATTAAGTTTTTGCTTTATGAATTAAATTTCAAAAGATTTTCAGCTTAATTTCAGAAAAAAATTTTGTTTGCTCGTTGTCAAATCCACCTTCGTATGGTATAGTTAGAGACAAGAACAAAGACGTTCCCAAATACGGGTCAGTGCGCCCGTTGGGAACGTCTTTTTTCGTTATAAAAGCGGGTACCGGAACTGTGCACCGGTCCCGCTCCCGCAGATGAAAGGTTACGGGAAGGAGTAAAACGGATGGAAAACTTTACTGAACGCACGACCCCCGCCGGACTGTACGATTCGCAGTTTGAACACGACAACTGCGGCATTGGTGCCGTGGTGGATATCAAGGGCCGCAAAAGTCACAAAACCATCAATGACGCCCTGCAGATTGTGGAACACCTTGAGCACCGTGCCGGCAAGGATGCCGAGGGCAAGACCGGTGACGGCGTGGGCATTCTTTTGCAGATTGGTCATAAATTCTTTAAGAAGGCCGCCGCTCAGGCAGGGATTGAACTTGGCGGCGAGCGGAAATATGGCATTGGTATGTTCTTTTTCCCGCAGGAAGAGCTTGACCGCAATCAAGACAAAAAGCTGTTTGAGATCATCTGCAAAAAAGAGGGTCTTCATTTTCTCGGCTGGCGTGAAGTTCCCACCTGCCCGGATGTTTTGGGACACAAAGCCCGCAACTGTATGCCGAGTATCTGGCAGGCTTTTGTGGAAAAGCCTGCGCGCATCAAGCCCGGCATTGACTTTGACCGCAGGCTTTATGTGGCGCGCCGCGTCTTTGAGCAGTCCAGCCAAAAGACCTATGTGTGCAGCCTTTCAAGCCGTACCATCGTGTATAAAGGTATGTTCCTTGTGAAGGAACTGCGGCTGTTCTACCCGGATTTGCAGGACGAGGACTACGAATCCGCCATCGGTATGGTTCACAGCCGCTTCTCCACCAATACGGCACCGAGCTGGAACCGGGCACACCCCAACCGCTTTATTCTGCATAACGGCGAAATCAACACCATCCGCGGCAATGTGGATACGATGCTTGCCCGTGAGGAGACCATCGGTTCCAATTATCTAAAAGAAGACATGACCAAAGTTCTTCCCATTGTCAATCAGGGCGGTTCTGACTCGGCCATGCTTGACAATACCCTTGAGTTCATGGTCATGAACGGCATGGAACTTCCGCTGGCCGTCATGGTCACGATTCCTGAGCCGTGGGAAAACAACAAGAGCATGGACCCCAAAAAGCGTGCTTTCTATCAGTATTACGCCACCATGCTGGAGCCGTGGGACGGGCCTGCTTCCATCCTGTTCAGTGACGGCGATGTGATGGGTGCTGTGCTGGACCGCAACGGTCTGCGTCCGAGCCGGTATTATATCACAAAGGACGGCCGCCTGATTCTCTCCAGCGAAGTCGGTGTTCTGGATTTGCCTTCCGACCAGATTGTCCGCAAGGACCGTCTGCGCCCCGGCAAGATGCTGCTGGTTGACACCGTCAAGGGCGAACTCGTGGATGACGACCAGCTCAAGGCCGATTATGCGAGCCGCCAGCCTTACGGCGAATGGCTGGACCGCAACCTTGTCAATCTGTCCGACCTCAAGATTCCCAACGAGCGTGTGCCTGCACACAGCCGGGAAGAACTCGTCCGTCTGCAGAAGGCTTTTGGCTACGAGTACGAAGATGTTTCAACGATGATTCTTCCTATGGCAAAGAACGGTGCGGAACCCGCCGGAGCCATGGGTTCGGATACCCCTCTGGCTGTTTTGAGCCATACGCATCCCCCGCTGTTTGAATACTTCAAGCAGATGTTTGCCCAGGTCACAAACCCGCCTATTGATGCGCTGCGTGAGAAGGTTGTGACTTCCACCACCGTTTATGTCGGTGCACAGGGCAATTTGCTCGAGGAGGACGCAGACAACTGCAAAGTCCTGAAAATCACCAACCCCATTTTGACCGAGACCGATTTGATGAAAATCAAGTCCATGAACGTTCCCGGCTTCAAGGTGGAAACCATTTCGATTTGCTACTATAAAAATACCGACCTGGAAAAAGCTATTGACCGGTTGTTTGTGGACGTGGACCGTGCCTACCGCGATGGTGCCAACATTCTCATTCTCTCGGATCGCGAAATTGACGAATACCATGTCGCCATTCCAAGTCTGCTGGCGGTGGGTGCCGTTTCCAAATATTTGGTCCGTACCCGCAAGCGCACCGCAATGGCGCTGATTCTTGAGAGCGGCGAGCCGCGCAAAGTCCACGATTTTGCCACGCTGCTGGGTTACGGTGCCTGTGCCATCAACCCCTACCTTGCACAGGAGACCATCGGCGAACTGATTGAAGACGGGCTGCTGGATAAAGATTATTACGCCGCCGTCAATGACTACAACAAGGCCGTCCTGGCAGGCATCGTGAAGATTGCCTCCAAAATGGGTATTTCCACCATTCAGTCCTATCAGGGAAGCCAGATTTTTGAAGCGCTCGGCATCAGCAAAGAGGTTGTGGATAAATACTTCACCAACACAGTCTCACGCGTGGGCGGTATTACCATCAAGGATATCCAGGATGATTTGGAAGCCCGCCACAAGCAGGCGTTCGACCCGCTGGGCCTTGACATCAATATGGAACTGCCCAGTGTCGGTGCGCACAAATTCCGCAGCGGCCCGCAGGCAGAGCAGCATCTGTACAATCCCCGGACCATTCATCTGCTCCAGCAGGCCTGCTGGACCGGTGATTACGGCAAGTTCAAGGAATATACCGCGTCCCTTGAGCAGACCGGCGGCGATGCCATGCATCTGCGCAGCCTGCTGGACTTCAATTACCCTGAGCAGGGCGTTCCTCTTGACGAAGTGGAAAGCGTTGACTCCATTGTTCGCCGCTTCAAGACCGCGGCCATGAGCTATGGTGCTCTGTCCGAGGAAGCGCACGAATGTATGGCCATTGCCATGAACCGTCTGGGCGGCAAGAGCAATACCGGCGAGGGCGGCGAGGCCGAGGACCGCTACGGCACGGAGCGCAACAGCGCCATCAAGCAAGTTGCTTCGGCCCGGTTCGGCGTGACCAGCAAATATCTGGTTTCCGCAGAGGAAATTCAAATCAAGATGGCGCAGGGCGCGAAGCCCGGTGAGGGCGGTCAGCTTCCCGGCGGCAAGGTTTACCCCTGGGTTGCCAAGACCCGCAACTCCACAACCGGTGTCGGGCTTATCTCTCCCCCGCCGCATCATGATATCTATTCCATCGAGGACCTGGCTCAGCTGATTTACGACCTCAAGTGTTCCAACCGCAAGGCTGCCATCAACGTTAAGCTGGTCAGCGAAGCCGGTGTCGGCACGATTGCGGCCGGCGTTGCCAAAGCCGGTGCGGAAGTTATCCTGATTTCCGGATTTGACGGCGGCACCGGTGCTGCGCCGCGCAACTCGATTCATAATGCAGGACTCCCCTGGGAGCTTGGCATTGCCGAAGCTCATCAGTGCCTGATTATGAACGGTCTGCGCTCCCGCGTCCGCATTGAGGCGGACAGCAAACTGATGAGCGGCCGCGATGTTGCCATTGCTGCTCTGCTGGGCGCCGAAGAATTCGGTTTTGGCACCGGCCCGCTGGTTGCCATGGGCTGCGTGATGATGCGCGTCTGCAACCTGGACACCTGCCCCATGGGCATCTGCACCCAGAACCCTGAACTGCGCAAGAACTTCCGCGGCAAGCCGGAGTACGTCATGAACTTCATGCGCTTCATGGCGCAGGATCTGCGGGAATATATGGCGCGTCTTGGCGTGCGCACCGTGGACGAGCTGGTTGGCCGCACGGATTTGCTTAGGGTTCGCCCTGCCCCGGCAGGTTCCCGCGCAAGTGAGATGGACCTCAATGCGCTGCTCAACAACCCGCTCATTGAAAACAGCAACGTCCACTTCCAGCCCGAGGATGTTTATGACTTTGAACTGGAAAAGACCCCGGACATGAAGGTTCTCATGAAGAAATTCAAGAAGTCCTTCGATATGGCTGAGCCGAAGCCCATGACGGTGGAATTGCAGGTGGGCAACACCGACCGTGCTTTCGGCACGATTTTCGGCAGTGAGATTACCCGCAAGTTCGGCAACACCCTGCCGGAGGACACTTTCCACGTTGTCTGTCATGGCTATGGCGGGCAGAGTTTCGGCGCCTTCATTCCCGCAGGCCTGACGCTCGAACTGATTGGTGACTCCAACGACTATATGGGCAAGGGTCTTTCCGGCGGCAAGCTGATTGTCTATCCGCCTAAGGATGTCACCTATGACCGCAGCGAAAACATTGTCATCGGCAATGTGGCACTCTACGGCGCGACCGGCGGCAAAGCGTTCATCAACGGCGTGGCCGGCGAGCGCTTCTGCGTCCGCAATTCCGGTGCCACGGCGGTTGTGGAAGGCGTTGGCGATCACGGCTGTGAATATATGACCGGCGGCACCGTAGTCGTGCTCGGCAAAACGGGCAAAAACTTTGCAGCCGGCATGAGCGGCGGCATTGCCTATGTGCTCGATGAGGACTGGGATTTCTATACCCGCGTCAACAAAGACATGGTGAGTTTGGAACCTGTTGAGCACAAATATGATGTTTCGCTGCTCAAAGACCTCATCCGTGAGCACGTTGAAGCGACCGGTTCCCCGCGCGGCAAGGAGATTCTTGACAACTTCGGTGCATATCTGCCCAAGTTCAAGAAAGTTCTTCCCCACGACTATGACAAGATGCTCCGCCTGATTGCCCAGATGGAAGAAAAGGGCGAGGACAGCGAGCAGGCACAGATTGAAGCGTTCTACGCAATGAAGAACGCCGTCAACAAGTAAGGGAGGCAGAAATCATGGGTAAACCGACAGGATTTATGGAAATCGACCGGCGGACCAGCACCGAGCTGCCGCCTGAAGAACGAATCAAAAACTTCAATGAATTTCATCTGCCTCTGCCCCAGGATGAGCAGCAGGCGCAGGGCGCGCGCTGTATGGACTGCGGCGTACCGTTCTGTCAAAGCGGCATGATGATCGGCGGCATGGCCAGCGGCTGTCCGCTCAACAACCTGATTCCTGAGTGGAATGACCTGGTATATCAGGGCAAGTGGGATCTTGCGCTGCACCGTTTGATGTCCACCAACCGTTTTCCTGAGTTCACGAGCCGGGTCTGCCCCGCGCTGTGCGAGGCTGCCTGCACCTGCGGCTATACCACCGGTGCACCCGTTTCCGTCAAGGAGAACGAGCACGCCATCATCGAATACGGCTACGAGCATGACCTTCTGGTTCCCTGCCCCCCGCCCACGCGCACCGGCAAAACCGTGGCCGTGGTGGGCTCAGGCCCGGCAGGTCTGGCTGTAGCTGATTACCTGAACAAGCGCGGCCATTCCGTCACCGTATATGAGCGTGAGGACCGTCTGGGCGGACTTTTAATGTATGGCATCCCCAACATGAAGCTGGAAAAGCAGGTCATTGACCGCCGTACTGATATTATGAAGGCCGAGGGCATCAGTTTTGTGACGGGTGCTGACATTGGCGGCAATGTTTCCGCTGATGAAATTCTTGGCAGCCACGATGCCGTGGTTCTTGCCTGCGGTGCCAAACAGGCGCGCGACATTGAGGTTCCCGGCCGGGACGCCCAGGGCATTTACTTTGCCGTGGACGACCTGACCAGCGTCACGCGCAGTCTGCTTGACTCCGGCTTTGCCGATGGCCGTGCCATAAGTGCAGAGGGCAAAAAAGTTTTGGTCATTGGCGGCGGCGACACCGGAAACGACTGTGTAGGCACTGCCATCCGTCAGGGCTGTTCCAGTGTGGTTCAGCTTGAGATGATGCCCTGCCCGCCCACTGAGCGCACGCCCGCAAACGCCTGGCCGGAATGGCCCAAAGTGCTGAAAACTGACTACGGTCAGCAGGAGGCGATTGCCGTCTTTGGCAATGACCCACGCATCTACCAGACGACCGTCAAAGAGTTCTATAAAAACGAGGCTGGCCAAGTCTGCGGCGCGCTCATCTCCAAGCTGGAGAGCAAGGTTGTGGACGAAGCCACCGGCCGCCGTGCGATGGTTCCCACCGGTGAGGAGTTCACCGTGGACTGTGACCTTGTGCTGATTGCGGCCGGCTTTACCGGCTGCCAGCCCTATGTAGCAGATGCCTTTGGCGTGGATTTAACGCGCCGCGGTACGGTTGCCGACACGATGTATGCCACGAGTGTTCCCAAGGTGTTCTGCTGCGGTGATATGCGCCGCGGTCAGAGCCTTGTTGTATGGGCTCTGCGGGAAGGCCGCGATGCGGCCGCCGAGGTCGATAAGAGCCTGATGGGCTACACGAACCTGTAACTCACCCCCGCCGCATAGTCCCGGCGCCTTAGCGCCAAACAGATTTTACAATCTTCACCATCCGTTTTCCCCTTCGTTCCAACCGGTTTTGCCGGAAAGAGCGGAGGGGATTTTTTTGCATTTTACAAAAAGTACATAAATTTATTTAGGTAATTTGCTTGACATATCCTTTGGCGTAGTGTATGATAATCCCGTTCCAAATTTATCTAAATATTTTTAGATAAATTTAATAAATTATGAACAGGAGAACCTACCATGACTTTTGATGAACTGAAGAATATCGTTGTTGACACCCTGAGCTGCGATGAGGAGAAGGTTACCATGGAGGCAAGCCTTGCCGATGATTTGCAGGCAGACAGCCTGGATGCTGTCGAGCTGAATATGGCGCTCGAGGAGGCCTGCGGGCTTTCCATTCCCGATGAGGAACTGGGCAATATGAAGACCGTCGGTGACATCTTCAACTACATCACCGCACACGCCTGAGGGCAAAAGCAATGAGCAGTGTGAGTAATCTGTTTAGTGCGGGCCGGGAGCGGACGTTCCAGTTAAAAGCCCGCAAAGAGGCCGGTACTGCCGCCCCCGTGTGGCAGGCGCCTCAGTTTGTAACCTGCAAAAAATGTGAGCGCCGCGCCACACGCCAGGTCTGGGCAAAAAGTTTGTATGTCTGCCCCAACTGCGGGATGCACCAGCCCATTGGCGGGTATTACCGGCTGAGCCTTGTGCTGGACCACGGAAGCTTTCAGGAATTGGACGCCGGCCTTGCGCCAAAAAACGTACTGGATTTCCCGGGTTATGACGAAAAGCTCAGCGCACAGCAGCACAAAACGGGTCTTGAGGAAGCTGTTGTGACAGCCTGCGGGCGGATTGGCGGTGTACCTGTTGTTGCCGCCGTTCTCGACAGCCGCTTTTTTATGGGCAGCATGAGTTCTGCGGTAGGTGAGAAAATCACCCGCGCCATCGAACACGCCGGTGCCAAACATATGCCGCTTGTCATTTTTTCTGCCAGCGGCGGTGCGCGGATGCAGGAGGGCATTTTCAGCCTGATGCAGATGGCCAAGACCACCGCCGCACTGGAACGGTTCAGTGAAAAAGGCGGGCTTTTTATCAGTGTACTCACCCACCCCACCACCGGCGGCGTAACAGCCAGCTTTGCGAGCTTGGGTGACATCATGCTGGCCGAGCCTGACGCACTCATTGGTTTTGCCGGACCGCGCGTCATTGAACAGACCATCGGCGAAAAGCTGCCTGATGGATTTCAGCGCAGTGAATTTCAGTTGGAGCATGGATTTGTGGACGCGGTCGTCCCCCGTAATAAAATGCGGGAGACATTGGCGCAGCTTCTTCAGCTTCACGCCTCAGGGAGGAAACGCAATTGATTAAGGACACACTCAAAGAGTTGGAAACGTTGGAAGCGCAGATGGCCGCCCTTGGCTCCGATGCGCCGGATGAAGCCAACGGCTTTGACGAGGACCGCCGCACCTCCCATGCCGCCGCACTTGCTCAAATGCAGCAGCGGCACAGTGAGCTGCTTGAAAGCTGCGAAACCCTCACCGCCGAGGATCGGGTCTTTCTGGCCCGGCACCCGCACCGTCCTCACATTGATGAATGGATTGATGCGCTGTTCACGGACTTCTTTGAGCAGCGCGGCGACCGCCAGTGCAAGGAGGATGCCGCCATACTCGGCGGCATTGCCCGATACCACGGGATGCCCGTGACGGTGCTGGGACATCGCAAGGGCGGGAACATTGAGGAGAACCTCAAATACAATTTCGGAATGCCAGGTCCCGAAGGGTACCGCAAAGCGCTGCGCATCATGAAGCAGGCCGAAAAGTTCGGCAGGCCCATCATCACTTTCATTGACACTCCCGGTGCCTACCCCGGCAAGGAAGCCGAGGAACGTGGGCAGGGCGAAGCCATTGCCCGCAACCTGATGGAGATGAGTGGCCTGACCGTTCCGGTCATTGCCGTTGTGACGGGTGAAGGCTCAAGCGGCGGCGCACTTGGGTTGGGTGTTGCCAACCGCATCCTGATGCTGGAAAATGCAGTGTATTCGGTTTTGAGTCCCGAAGGGTTTGCCAGTATCCTCTGGAAAGATTCCAGCCGCAGCGGCGAGGCCTGTGAGATGATGAAGCTCACCGCACAGGACCTTTACCGCGATGGGATTGTGGAGGAAGTTATTCCCGAGCCGCTCGGCGGTGCTCAGCGCGACCACGGCAAAATGTTTGCCGCACTGGATTTGGCACTTGAAAAGCACCTTGCGCGGCTGTGCCGCATGAGTGGGCGGGCGCTTGCAGACCAGCGCTACAAAAAATTCCGTCAGATAGGGTGAGAAAGGGTAACGCATGGAAGGACTTAAGCTGATTGCCACAGGCGGAGCGCGCCCCGGCCGTCTCGTCACCAACGAAGAACTGAGCAAAACGGTGGACACAAGTGACGAGTGGATTTCCACCCGCACCGGCATCCGCCAGAGATATTTCTGTACGCCGGAGCAAAACGCGGCCACGCTAGCCATTGAAGCGGCACAGCAGGCACTCGAACGAAGCGGGCTGTCCCCCGCTCAGATTGACTGCTGTGTCTGCGCCACGCTTTCCGGGCCGACTGCCTCGCCCAGTGTTGCCTGTCAGGTTCAGCGTGCGCTCGGGCTGCCGGAAAATCGGCCAGCGTTCGATGTAAACGCCGCGTGTTCCGGTTTTATCTATGGCACGGCCGCAGCACACGGCCTGCTCACAACACTGGGAGGGCGCTATGCGCTCGTCATCGGATGCGAAGCGCTTTCCCGCCTGATGGACCCCACTGACCGCTCCACCTGTGTGCTGTTCGGTGACGGTGCAGGCGCGGTCGTGTTCGAGTTATCATCGGATACCGTTTTTGCGGTATCCCTCGGCGCACGCGGAGATGACGCCATTCGGGTGGGCGGGCCAAACCCTTCCGGCAGTGAACCGATTCAGATGGACGGCAAAGCAGTCTTTCGTTTTGCTGTCAGCGCACTTCCCCTCTGCCTGAATGAAGTTTTGGGCAAAGCACAGCTGACACTGGATGATCTTGACTGGGTTGTCTGCCATCAGGCAAACAGCCGCATTATCGACCACTGTGTGCGGCATCTTGGTGCCAATCCCGCAAAGTTTTATAAAAACATGGACCGTTTTGGCAACACCAGCGCTGCAAGCATCCCGGTCGCACTCAACGAAATGGCCGAGACTGGGCTTCTTGTTCCTGGTCAGACCCTCGGGTGCATCGGTTTTGGCGGCGGACTGACCTGGGGCGGAATGCTGCTTCAGTATAAGGGAGTCAAACAATGAAACTTCTCAATGAGATTCTGGGAACAAAATATCCCATCATTCAGGGCGGCATGGCCAACATTGCCACCGGTGAGTTTGCCGCCGCCTGCTCAAACGCGGGTGCGCTGGGCCTGATTGGCACAGGCGGCATGAAAAATGCCGAGGAGCTGCGCGATCATATCCGCCGCTGCCGCGCTCTCACTGACAAGCCGTTCGGTGTGAACATCATGCTCATGCATCCCGAGTCAGACGCATTTGCCCGCGTTGCCGCCGAGGAAAAAGTTCGTGTCGTGACGACCGGTGCAGGCAATCCGGGCAAATATCTGCCCGCCTGGAAAGAGGCCGGAATTTTTGTCATCCCCGTTGTATCCGCCGCTGTACTGGCCCGTCATCTTGAAAAAGCCGGTGCCGATGCCCTCATCGCCGAAGGTACTGAAAGCGGCGGTCATGTAGGGGAAATGACCACGATGGCCCTGGTTCCGCAGGTCGTGGATGCGGTGAGCATCCCCGTCATTGCTGCCGGAGGAATTGCGGACGGCCGGCAGATGGCCGCCGCGCTGGCGCTGGGTGCCTGCGGCGTTCAGGTCGGGACCTGCCTGCTCGTCAGTGAAGAGTGCCCCATTCACCCCAACTACAAAGCCGCCCTGCTCAAAGCGAAGGACAGCGACACCATTGTGACCGGGCGCATTGGCGGCACCCCTGTGCGGGTACTAAAAAACCGCATGAGCCGCGAGTATGTTCGCCAGGAAAAAGCCGGTGCTGACAAGATGGAACTGGAGAAGTTTACGCTCGGCAGCCTGCGCCGTGCTGTTTTTGAAGGTGACACCAACACGGGAAGCCTCATGGCCGGTCAGGTCTGCGGGATGCTTCACGAAGTACGCCCCGTGGCCGATATTTTGGCTGATTTGGATCGTGGTGCGAAGCAGCGCATGAAGGCGCTGCAGGAACTATGCTGACGCTGGCGGGGCACCCGCTCCCTATCCCCATCCTGCAAGGCGGAATGGGCGTCGGCGTTTCGCTGGGTGGGCTGGCCGGAGCCGTGGCAGCCTGCGGCGGCATGGGGTGCATCAGCACCGCGGACGTTGGCTACCGGGAACCGGATTTTGCCTCCGCGCCCTTTGAAGCCAACCTGCGCGCGCTCAAAAAAGAAATCCAAAAAGCCAGGGAACTGGCTCACGGCACCGGGATGATTGCCGTCAACGCAATGGTTGCGACCCGGCAGTACGCGCAGGCTGTCCGAGTCGCCGCAGAAGCCGGTGCGGATGCAATTATCTGCGGTGCCGGGCTGCCGCTTGATTTGCCCTCACTTGTTACAGACCCCGGCGTTGCGATTGCTCCGATTGTATCCAGCGCACGAGCCGCAAAACTCATCTGCAAAAGCTGGATGAAGCGTTACCGCCGTGCACCTGACTTTATCGTGATTGAGGGCTGCCGTGCCGGAGGGCATCTTGGGTTTGCCGAGGAAGATCTGCTTGACGGGACCTGTCAGAGCCTTGATGAGATTCTTCCTGAAGTGCTCTGTGCCATTCATCCTTATGAAGAAGAGATTGGCCGGGACATCCCTGTTTTTGTGGCGGGCGGCGTTTACACCGGAACGGATATGGCGCACTTCACAAAAAATGGTGCGGCGGGCGTTCAGCTTGCCACACGCTTTATCCCCACCTACGAATGTGATGCCAGCCAAGGATACAAGGATGCTCTGCTTGCCGCCAAGGAAGAGGACGTGCGCATTATCCACAGTCCTGTGGGTATGCCCGGCCGTGCTTTGGCCACACCGCTGGTCAAAAAGCTCGAGGAAGGCCTGAGTTTTCCACCGCAGCATTGCTGCGCCTGCATCAAGTCCTGCAATCCTAAGGAAATTCCCTACTGCATCACCCACGCGCTCATTGAAGCCGTCAAGGGCAATGTTGAGGAAGGGCTGTTTTTCTGCGGTGCAAACGTGGGGCGGCTCGACAGGATGATGCACGTCAGCGAACTGATGGATGAACTTGTCACCGAATGGAGGTTACACCAATGAAACTTGCCTTTTTGTATGCCGGTCAGGGCAGTCAGCACGCCGGGATGGGTGCGGACCTGTATAGCCAGTTTTCCGCCTTCCGCCGCGTATTCGATGAAGTTTCCCAAGGTCTTGACTTTGATTTGAAGTCCGTATGCTTTGAGGACCCGGACGGCGTTATCAACGAGACCCAGTACACGCAGCCCTGCATGGTCGCCTTTGCGGCCGGTGTGACGCAGGTTCTGCGTGAAGCGGGGATTGTGCCGGATTATGCCGCCGGGCTTTCGCTTGGAGAATACTCGGCGCTCGAATGTGCCGGTGTGTTTGATGCCAACACGGCGGTCGAGCTGACCGCATTCCGCGGCAAAGCAATGGCAGAAGCCTCCAAAGACCTTGCCTGCGGGATGACCGCTGTCATGATGCTGGACCGTGACACTTTGCAGCACTGCTGTGATGAGGCTTCCCATTTGGGTGTTGTCCAGATTTGCAACTACAACTGCCCCGGGCAGTTAGTCATCGGCGGCGAACAGGCCGCCGTTGATTATGCGGCCGAATTAGCCAAACAGGCCGGTGCAAAGCGCTGCATCCCGTTAAAAGTCAGCGGGCCGTTCCACACCAGCCTGATGCACCCCGCCGGGGATGCACTGCGGGAGCGGTTTAAGAGCGTACATTTTGCTCCCATGCAGATTCCTGTTCTGTTCAATTGTTTAGGGCAGGAAAAGCAGGACACGGACACAATCCCGGAACTGCTTGAGCGTCAGGTGCAGAGCAGCGTTCGCTGGGAGGATACCGTGCGGCGTCTGGCCGAATTGGGCGTTGATACTATTATTGAAATTGGGCCGGGGAAGGCCCTCTCCGGTTTTGTGAAAAAGACCGTTGGCTCTGCCATTTGCTGCCGCACGGTGGAAACCGCCGAACAGCTGGCACAGCTGATTGCTGAAGTCCGGGAGGTGTAAAAATGGCAGAGATGAAAGAGACAGAAACCGTTTTGCACCGCACCGCCCTTGTCACTGGCGGCGGACGCGGAATTGGCCGTGCCGTCTGCCTTGCGCTTGCACGGAATGGGTTTGATATTGCTGTCAACTACGCCGGCAATGCGCAGGCGGCAGAGGAAACCGCCGCAGCCTGCCGTGCATTGGGTGTCAATGCCGTTGTGATTCAGGCTGATGTGAGCAAAGCCGACAGCTGTCAGGAACTGGTTGATTCGGCTGTTAAAGCCCTGGGGCGGTTGGACGTTCTTGTGAACAACGCCGGTGTGACAGCTGATAAGCTGATGATGCGCATGACAGAAGACGACTTTGACCACGTCATCAACACTAACCTCAAAGGCGCGTTCTTCTGCACCAAAGCCGCAACGCGTGTGATGATGCGTCAGCGTTATGGGCGGGTCATCAGCCTGAGCAGTGTCGTCGGATTGCACGGCAACGCCGGTCAGACCAATTACGCGGCAAGCAAAGCCGGCATTGTCGGCATGACCAAGAGCGTCGCAAAGGAATATGCCGCCCGGGGAATCACTGCCAACGCGATCGCCCCCGGCCTGATTGAAACCGATATGACCCATGCGATGCCGTCCGCCGCCCGCGATGCCGCACTCGGAACCATCCCCGCCGCACGATGCGGCCGTGCCGAAGAAGTTGCCGACGCCGTGGCGTTCCTTGCCAGTGAGCGCGCGGGGTATATCACCGGTCAGGTACTGTGTGTTGATGGCGGCATGGGAATGTAAGGAGACATTTTATGGAAAAACGCAGAGTTGTTATTACCGGTCTTGGAACCGTAAACCCCCTCGGCAATACGGTTGCCGAGAGTTGGAACGCAGTCAAAGAAGGGAAATGCGGAATTGCACCTATCACCCACTTTGATACGACTGGGTGCAAAGTCACATTGGCCGGCGAAGTCAAGAACTTTGACCCTGCCGTGTGCATTGAAAAGCGCGAACTGCGCAAAATGGCCCGCTTCACGCAGTTTGCTGTTGTGGCTGCGCAGGAAGCCGTGACGGACAGCGGCCTTGATTTAGAAGTCACCGATCTTTCGCGATTCGGCACAATTATTTCCAGCGGTATTGGAGGTTTGCCCACTATCGAGGAAGAACACACAAAGGGCGAGCAGAAGGGCTTTGACAAGGTCAGCCCCTACTTTGTGCCGATGTCCATCGGCAATATGGCGGCGGGCCAAGTTGCCATCCGCTTTGGGCTGAAAGGAATGTGTTCCTGCCCCACCACCGCCTGTGCGGGCGGCACCAATGCCATTGGCGATGCCTTCCACCGTATTCGTGACGGATATGAGGATCTGATGATCTGCGGCGGAACCGAAAGCTGCATCAGCCCGCTGGGCGTGGGTGGTTTTACCAGCATGAAAGCACTCTCCACTGCCGCGGACCCCGAGCGTGCTTCCATCCCCTTTGATGCCGAACGCAGCGGGTTTGTGATGGGCGAAGGATGCGGTGTACTGATTCTTGAAGAGCTGAGCCATGCCAAAGCGCGCGGTGCAAAAATCTATGCCGAGATGGTGGGATATGCGAGCAACTGCGATGCCTATCACTTCACTGCTCCCGCCCCCGGCGGTGCCGGCGGTGCGGCCTGCATGAAACTGGCGCTTGCCGATGGCGATGTGGCGCCGGAGCAGGTCGATTATATCAATGCGCACGGCACCTCCACCCACCTGAACGACAGCTGTGAGACAGCCGCCATCAAGACCGTGTTCGGTGAGCACGCCTATAAGCTGGCAGTCTCCTCCACCAAATCCATGACGGGGCATCTGCTGGGCGGTGCCGGCGGTGTTGAGGGTGTCTTTACCGCCATGGCTCTGCATGACGGATTTTTGCCCGCAACCATCAACCTGAAAGTTCCCGACCCCGAACTGGACCTTGACTACATCCCGAACCATGGCCGGGCCGTTCAGGCGGAATACGCGATGAGTGACAGCCTTGGTTTTGGCGGACACAATGCCTGCATTGTCATGCGGCGCTGGGAGGGCTGACGGATGGCCATTACACCGAACGAACCGCCGCGCACACTGAACGCGGCACAAATCGCCGAGATTCTCCCCCACCGTTACCCCTTTGCGCTGGTCGACCGCATTACGGACTATCAGCCCGGCGTATGGGCAAAAGGAATCAAATGCGTCACGCTGAATGAGCCGTTTTTACAGGGACATTTTCCCGGCCAGCCGGTCATGCCCGGTGTGCTGATTCTTGAAGCACTGGCACAAACGGGTGCGGTTGCGGCGCTGAGCCTGCCGGAAAACAAGGGCAAACTTGCCCTGTTCGGCGGGGTAAAAAACGCACGGTTCCGCCGTCAGGTGGTTCCCGGCGATGTGCTGACGCTTGAGTGTGAGTTGGTAGAACAGCATGGGCCTATGGGCATTGGCAAAGCCACCGCATGGGTGGACGGCGTGCGGGCGGTCAATGCCGAACTGACCTTCGTTATCGCGCCGCGCGAGAGCGAAAAATCCAGCACTTGAACACTTCCGGCATTTTTGAGGGCTGGTCTTTGACGCAAAATCGTGCTATTATATTTTTATCGCAACTGTATTCGGAGGTTTTTGCCATGCTGGACCAGGCTTTTGAGGAAGTATACAACAAATTCAAGCTCCATTTTTACCAGAAGATTTTCAGCCGTTTTGAGGACCGTGAAGCCACCCTCACCACGGTCGAGTCGTTCTGCATGGAAGTCATCATGGCACTGCACGAGCCCACGATTGCAGAGTTCAGCCACATGATGAACCTTTCCACACCGAATGCGGCCTACAAAATCAACTCCCTTGTAAAAAAGGGTTATGTGGAGCGCATCCAGTCCAGCACCGACAAGCGGGAATATCACCTGCGTCCCACCCAAAAATACATTGACTACTATAACATCAGCTATTCCTATCTTCATCAGGTCATGGAGCGTGCGAAGGAGCGCTTCAGTGCGGAGGATTTGAAAAAGCTTGAGGAGATGCTGGTCATCTTTTCAAACGAGCTGATGCCGGAGATTTCCCTGCCTAAGCGCGAAATTCCCATGTCCAAGTGCGAATCTGACAGCTGAATTTCATAACCAAATAAAGCAAACAGTGCCTCTGTGTTCCGTTATCTGACGGTGAACAGAGGCACTGTTTTTTGATTGAATTTCTACTGAATCAAAATCCGGTCCAGCAATTCCATAAGGGCCGCGGTGTTCGCATTAAACTGCGGGTAAAATTCGTCCCGAATTGTATAGTCGTAGTAGAGCGCTTTGGCCGCGCGTCGGGCTGCGGGTTTGACCCGGGGATTTTCCCATCCGCCCGCATCAAGCAGTTTTTGGGAGATCTGCGTGCAGACAACGGCCCAGCGCGCATCTATCCCGGCGCGCTCCGTCACGCCGGAACGGTCAAGATAGTTTTGCAGTGTTTCGGCCGATTCCGGTATTTTTGCACCGCACAGAGGCATCTGGCAGTAGTATTCCATCCGGCCGGTCGCAGGATCAATTTCCTGCCCGAGCGGATAGAGTGCGCAGGCCAAAGGACGTGCCTCATGAACCGTACAGGCATCCGACTCAAAGAAAGGGCAGTGCCCTGTGCGCGGATTGGGACGCAGCAAAAGCGTGGGCAGGCAGCTTTCCTGCGCGAGATATTCCCGGCAGAAAGCATCTGCCGCAAGCCGGGGCGGCAGTTTCAGCCGCCGGGCCAGATGATAGAGGTCATACCCGGAAAGAATCAAATCACGGCGGTTCCGGCAGCAGTTCCCGCATCCGGCACAGACAAAATCAAATGGCTCCCCTTTTTTGATCCGGGGCCAGTTCGAGAGCGTCTTTTCTGATTCACAGCGTCCCGGTTCTATCACAATTTTACCTCCGTGGGGCAGGATTTGCCATCGGCAAAGGCGCGCGTAGCCTGGAAAGCACTTTCTACCATGTGGGCCACATCAACATCTGTGTAGAATGCCGTGTGGGGCGTAAAGACCACATTGGGGAAACTGCGCAGCATCGCCAGTTCGCGGTTCTTAAGTACATCGCCGGCATGGTTGTAATAGAAAAGCCCGTTTTCATTTTCCACAACGTCAAGTCCAGCGCCCCCGATTTTGCCGTCCTCGAGCCCTTCAATCAGTGCATCCGGGTCAATCAGTGTTCCGCGGGCGGTGTTCACAAGAATGACGCCATCTTTCATCTTTGCAACAGCTTCCCTGTCAATCAGATGATAATTTTCCGGCGTGGCGTTGGTATGCAGAGAAATAATATCGCACTCGCGGTAGAGCGTATCAAGGTCCACATATTCCGCGTATTTCTTTGTCTCCTCATTGGGATAAAGATCATAAGCCAGCAAACGGCAGCCGAAGCCGGTGAGATGGCGCAGTACTGTACGGCCGATATTGCCGGTTCCAATCACACCCACCGTCATAGCAGAGAGTTCGCGTCCCATCTTGCCTTTGAGGGAGTAATCCTGTGCATCGGCCCGGCGGAGAATCTGGTTGACTTTCCGTGTGCACATCATCATCAGCATAATAGCGTAGTCCGCTACACCATTTGGCGGATAGGCGGAGTGTGACACACGCATTCCCAACTCCCGCGCTTTATCAAGCGGGATATGGTCATAGCCGATGCTGCGGCAGGTCAAATACCGTACCCCGTATTTGGCAAATGTTTCCAGGTATTCCGGCGTAATCAGACAAGGGTTGGTGCTGACAGAGTCACATCCTTGTGCCAGTGACAGATTTTCCGGATTGGGCGCGTCAGCAGTCCACACAAAATCAATACCATATTGTGCGCTGTACTTTTTGCAGTAATCCAGCTCATCAAACGGACGAAGAGTATAAAACAGGATTTTCATAAAAATGCCTCCCTATTTATATGAATCCAACTTTATACATAACCGGCAGAAACCAACTTTCATTCCTGCTTTTGCGCAATCGGATGTGCGCTGATGTATTCTTCCATAATATCTCCCGCCAGGCGAATCAGCTCAGGGCAAGGTCGCTTTCTATAATATTCTTCGGTGCGGGGGCTTGCAATCGGGCTGCCCTCTGCGGTTTTTAGTCCCAAAAGTTCGCGGCAGACAATACTGTTCCCGCCGTTGCGGGCTTTGTACTGCTCCGCTAATGTCTGCACCTGTGCGTAAAGTTCGGATTTGCCCGCCGGGTCGGTGTTGCCATAGATGGCTCCAAGAACCAATACGATACCTGAAAACGCACCGCACACCTCGCGCATCCGGCCGACGCCGCCGCCAAAGCCGGAGGAAATTTTCAGTGCCTGCTCTTTTGTCATGCCCATTTCCTCGGCAAACGCCAGTGCAATGCACTGCGAACAGTTATATCCTTTAAAAAACGCTTCATATGCGGCGTCCCCATGCTGTGACATTCAAACCACTTCCCTGCTATTATAGATTCCTCTTAAAAGAATACCGCAATTCCGTGCATTTGAAAAGAGTTTTCCGGAGCATTTTTTTAACTTTTTGTGAAATGATGTTCAAGGGGTTGCACTTCGCTGCAAAGAGTGCTAATATAGCTTTAGCACTTAAAGCACGTGAGTGCTAATCATACAATTCAAAATATAAGAGAGGTTTTTTCCTATGGCTATGCGTCAGTTTAAGGCCGAAAGCAAAAAGCTGCTTGACCTGATGATCAACTCCATCTACACGAACAAAGAGATTTTCCTGCGCGAACTTATCTCCAACGCTTCAGATGCCTGTGACAAGCTCTATTTCAAGAGCCTGACCGACACATCCATCAACGTCAAAAAAGAGGATTTGCACATTCATATTGCCGCTGATAAAGACAGCCGCACCCTGACCATCAGCGATAACGGCATCGGCATGACCAAGGATGAACTCGAAAAGAACCTTGGCACCATCGCCAAGTCCGGCAGCCAGGATTTCAAGGCGCAGAACCAGAATGAGAACATCGACATCATTGGTCAGTTCGGTGTTGGCTTCTACTCTGCCTTCATGGTTGCGAGCAAGGTCACAGTTGTTTCCCGTGCCGAAGGGTCTGATGAGGCCTGGCAGTGGGAGTCCAAGGGCGTTGAAGGATACACCCTGACCCCGGCGGAGAAAGATACGGTCGGCACGGATATCACGATGGTGATTAAAGACGATGCCGAAAATGAGGATTACAGCCGCTTCCTTGAGGAGTACACCCTCTCCGATCTGGTCAAGAAGTACAGCGACTACATCCGCTACCCCATCACGATGTACCGTGAGAAGAGCCGTCAGAAGCCCAAACCGGAGGATGCCGGGGACGACTACAAGCCGGAGTACGAGACTTACACCGAGCTTGAAACCCTCAACAGCATGGTTCCTATCTGGAAGCGTGACAAGAACGACGTCAAGCCTGAGGAATATAACGAGTTCTACAAGAACAAGTTCATGGATTACACCGACCCGCTGCGGGTCATCACCAGCCGTACGGAAGGCACCGCTACTTACACCGCGCTGCTCTTCATCCCCGGTCAGACTCCTTACGATTACTACACCAAAGAGTACGAGAAGGGCTTGGCGCTCTACGCTTCCGGCGTAATGATTATGGAAAAGTGCGGCGACTTGCTGCCTGACTACTTCAGCTTTGTCAAGGGCGTGGTGGACAGCGAGGACCTGAGCCTGAACATCAGCCGTGAGACGCTTCAGAAAGACAGCCAGCTCAAGCTCATCCGCAACAGCCTGGAAAAGAAGATCAAGAACGAACTTCATTCCATGCAGGTCAACGACCGCGACAAGTATGAGACGTTCTGGAAGTCCTTTGGCCGTCAGATTAAGTTTGGCATCTACGGCGACTACGGTATGCACAAAGACCTGCTGGCCGATTTGCTGATGTTCTACTCCGCTAAGGAGCAGAAGCTCATCACCCTCGATGAGTATATCGAGAAGATGCCCGAGGATCAGAAGTGCATCTACTTCGCCGCCGGTGACGAGGTTGACCGTCTGGGCAAGCTGCCCAACGCTCAGCTGGTTCTGAGCAAGGGCTATGACCTGCTGCTGTGCAGTGAGGACGTGGATGAGTTCTGCCTGCAGATTATGCACGACTACAAGGAGAAGGAGTTCAAGAACATCAACTCCGGTGACCTGGGCCTTGAGACTGAGGAAGAAAAGAAAGCCGCCGAGGAAGCCGCTACCGAGAACAAAGATATGTTCGAGGCCATCAAGAAGGCTCTGAACGGCAAAATCAAGGATGTCAAGGTCAACCCTACTTTGCAGGATCACCCGGTTTCTCTCTCGAGTGAAGGCGGTCTGTCCATGGAGATGGAAAAAGTTCTGCGCAAGATGCCTGCCAACGGTGAGGGCATGGAGAGCACCAAGATTTTGGAACTCAACCCCAACCACCCTGTCTTTGGCGCACTGAAAGCAGCCTTTGCCGTCAATGACACCGAAAAGATTGACAAGTATTCTGAGCTGCTCTACGATCAGGCCATGCTCATTGAGGGTCTGCCTCTTGAGGATCCCGTGGCTTACGCTCAGTTGGTCTGCGAACTGATGAAATAAAATAAATGGAGTTTCCCTCTTCGGGAATTCACTGTACAGCGGGTGCCTTTGTTCCAAAGTGGACGAAGGCACCCACTTTTTATATTTGTGGAACACAGCGGCAAAGTATGCTATACTGTAAAAGTCGAAAGGATGTGAGGACCTATTTACAAAATCTGTCAGACCGAGCAGAGTGCCCGGCGTCAGCGGGAGATGGAGCAGGGATTACTGTCTGCGATGCTCGAACAGCGGTACGAAGATATTACGGTGAGCGGCCTGTGCGACCGTATGGGTGTGCCGCGGAAATCTTTTTACCGCTATTTTGACAGCAAAGAGGATGCCCTACACGCACTGCTCGACCACACCTTGATGGACTATGAAGGTTACATACCCGACGGCAAGAGTGCGTGGCCTCTGACCATTGAGGAAGAAATCGAGCGATATTTTGACTACTGGCTGAGCAAGAAGCCCCTTTTGGATGCACTAAGTTTCAGTGGCTTAAGTTCCGTTCTTTCAGAGCGCGCTCTTGCACAGGTACAGGAAAGCCTGCCATTGCTGCAGCGGCGGATGTCTGCGGAAACGAACGATGAAGAGCGTGAGTATATGACCGTGTTCGCCACAGGCGGTATTCTGACGCTGATGATACGGTGGCATCATATGGGATGTCCTGTTTCTCCGAAACACATGGCGCACATCATTGCACGCTTTCTCTCTCAGCCCCTGTTTGAGCGATGAGTTCTCCATTCAATTGTTATCAAATTCAACAATCGTTACCGAGATTTTTTGGCGCACAGTGTCACAAATGTGGCATTTTGCCGCTTGTTTTCAGTGTGCATACAACGGTATAATAAAAGTAGTATGGCAGTGTATGCCAACGCTAAGGACTAAATTTTATTTCAAAAAAAGGAGCGATATTATGGCAGAATTCGTTAAGATGAATCCTAACGAGCTGAAAGCTCTGCGGGAAGTCAATCCCATGATGATGTCCTACAACATTGAGTTCGCCGAAGTTACCGGCGGTACGTTCTGGAAAGCCTACACCCCCGGTCAGGTGGCCGGAACCGAGCCGTTCAAGCTGAACGTTGGCAACGGCTCTCTGGAAGGCATGATGGGTGATCTGATGCAGGTCTACGAGCCCATCAACCTGTACGATGAGCGTATCCGCAAGCTGGCAAAGGCGTTCGGCCCCGCTTGGGTCCGCGTGTCCGGTACCTGGGCCACCAAGACCTATTACGATTTTGACGGCACGACCGGCGGCAAGGCTCCCGAGGGCTATCTGAACGTCCTGACCAAGGAGCAGTGGATTGGCGTGCTGGACTTTGTGAAGGCCGTTGGCGCTAAGCTGCTGATTTCCCTCTCCAACTGCCCCGGCCTGCACAGCGCTGACACGCCCTGGCCTTCCACTGAGGCCGAGAAGATTTTCGGCCTGAGCAAAGAGTACGGTGTGCCCATCTCTGCCGTTGAGTTTGCCAACGAGCCCAACATGATGGAACAGACCGGTTTCGCACCCGGCTACACCCCTGCCGACTTCCGCCGCGACCAGGATCTCTGCTTTGCCTGGGTTCGCAAGAACTACCCCGACTGCATCTGTGTCGGCCCCTGCACCTGCGGTCCCGATGCCACCATCGGTCACAAGAACGGCGGCGGCATTGAGCAGATTTTCCATTCCTGCACCTGCGCCGAACTGGTCGAGGGCACCAAGGAGCCGCTTGACGTGTTCAGCTACCACTTCTACAACGGTGTTTCCGAGCGTATGGCGTCCGTGATGCCCGATGCACACTGGGCTCCCGAGGAAGCCAACGGCGAGGAGTACCTCTCTGCTGCCGGTGAGACCGCGGCAGTCTACGCCACTCTGCGCGACAAGTACTGCCCCGGCGGAGAGATGTGGGTCACCGAGGCCGGCGATGCCGGCGGCGGCGGCGACACCTGGGCTTCCACCTACCTGGATGTCCTGCGCACCCTCAACGAACTGGGCAGCTTTGCCGCTGTTTCTAACGGCGTTATCTTCCACAACACGCTGGCCGCTTCTGACTATGCGTTCCTGTCCCGCGGCGACCATATGCCGCGCCCTAACTACTTTGCCGTTCTGCTCTGGAATCAGCTGATGGGCACCACCGTCTACGATTCCGCCGAGCCGGTTCGCGAGGGCGCACATGTCTACGTCCATTCCCGCAAGGATGGCAAGGATGGCAAGGTCTACCTCATCATCAACAACTCTCTGACCGAGACCACCACTGTTGATCTGCCCGTGGATGCTGTTCGCTATACGCTGGCCGGCAAGGACGGCGTTCTGCGTGCCACCACGATGACCCTCAACGGCCGTGACCTCGTTCTGGGCGAGGGCGATGTTCTGCCCGACATGAGCGGTGAAGCACAGCCCGCCGGCAAGGTTGAACTGGCTCCTGCCACCTGCACCTTCCTTGTTGTTGACTGATTTGTTCCCGTTGGTTTCAGTTTAACCAAACAATAACGCGCGCCCCGTCTGACCGCAATTCTGGTCAGGCGGGGCGCTGTTTTTTATGTATTAGCTTGAGCAGATGAGCCTGTACGCATCACATATCCGGCGTTACGGGCACTGCGCCGTAATTGCGGACGCTTAAAACGTGGCAGCTTCCCTCGCCGAAAATTGCATCGATTTCCCTGCGGTACTCATCGAGCAGATCGAGCGGGACAAACGCCTGAATCGTTCCGGCAAAGCCGCCGCCCTGAAGGCGCCATGCGCCGCGCCCTTCAAGAACACGCTGGCTGATTGCAAGAGCAAGCGGCACGCCCTGTTCTTTGGGATTTTTAATGCTGTATGCGTTCTGGTTGTACTCAAAACTGGAGTGTCCGCCCGCAATAATCAGCGCCTTAAACCGCTCAAAATCATCTTGCTGGACCGCCTCGCACAGTTCCGATGCGCGGCGGCACTCATTGTAAAAATGAATGGCACGCACAACGGCGCGGTCCCCTGTCACCTTGCGGACCTGCGGGATGGCTGCAAGGAACTCCTGCTCATCCACTTCCCGAAGGACCTTTTTGCCAAAGAATTCCGCCACGCTCTCCATCTCGCGGCGAATGGCGGCGTAGTCATCGGTCAAATCCGCGTGGCTGCCTTTGGTATCGCTGATGCAGAGTGCATAGCCTTTTGCGGCAAGGTCAAACTCTGCCTTATTGACAATCGGGTTTGCCGGGTCCTTGAAATCAATCGTGATGGCGCTGCCCACTGCGCAGGCCGTCTGGTCCATCAGGCCGCAGGGTTTGCCGAAGAAGACATTCTCCGCATACTGACTGATTTTTGCGATCTCGACCTGATTCAGGCGTTCCATGTCGTTGTCATTATACTCGCCCCGGAAGATTGCGCCCATGCACACCTCAAAAGCCGCCGAGCTCGACAGTCCAGACCCGCGCAGAACATCGGACGTGGTATAGCAGTCAAATCCGCCAACCTTGCCCCCCTGCTGCACGATTCCCGCCGCGACGCCGCGGATAAGGGAAGCACTGTGTTCAGCCTCTTTCTTGTGCGGCGTCAGGCTGGAAAGGTCAATGTCATCAATCTTGCCAAACCCCTGCGAAATGACGCGGACCGTATTTTCCTCATTTTTTGCCACCACGGCCACAATATCAAGGTTGACAGCCGCCGCCATTACCACGCCGTTATTATGGTCGGTGTGATTGCCGCCAATCTCGGTGCGGCCGGGCGCAGAGTACAGGCGTACCGTGCGGCCGGTTCCAAAATTTACTTCAAAATTCTCAATCAGTTCCAGATACCGCTCACGCTGTGCTGCGATTACCGCAGCATCATCGGCATACAGTTTGGCAAACGCCCGGTCATAAGCACCGTCCCGAATACTTTGTTTGAGTTCTGCGCTGGTAGCCATGATTCATTTCACCTTTCCATATTTGTTGGGTATGCACAAAAACGGCACGTTGTTTTTGGCGAAACAACTTTACTTTCAAAGATTTCGCGCTGTTCTGTACCAAGTATACCAAATTCTGCGCAGATGTAAACCATATTTTCAACCCTCCCGTATGGACTTTTGATGAATCTTCTGGTATACTGGAACAAATATAATTTGGGGGACTCTGCGCTGTCCCCCGTTTTTTGAGAGGAATCGGTATGCCAACCATATCTAAGCAGTCTTATAAGCAGAATTATACCGACAATGTTGAACTTTCTATCTTCAACTGCGGCCACGAATACTGCCAGCCCGGCTATACCTGGGGCCCGGGTGTGCGCGACCATTACCTGATTCATCTGGTTGTGGCCGGAGAAGGCGTCTATCAGGTGGGCGGCGCGTCCTTTGCGCTCAAGGAAGGCGATTTGTTCCTTGCCAAGCCCAGCCAGCTCATCACCTATGCCGCGGACGAGACCGACCCGTGGGAATATTACTGGGTCGGATTCAACGGTGCGTGCGCCAACAAGCTGGTTCAGCAGACGCCTTTCACGGACGCCCATCCGGTTCACCACTGCAAGGACCCGCAGAGTATCCGGGAAGCACTGTACAATATTTATCTGGCCCGCGGCCCGGAGCCGCAGTGTGAGGCGCTGATGACCGGATATCTATATCTGTTTATGGCTCAGCTGATGAAGGAGGCACGGGAAACCACGCCCAGCACGACTTCTTCCAGCAGTCAATATGTTCTGGCCGCCATCAAATATATCCAGTTTAACTACTCGCATGATATTTCGGTGGACGACATTGCCAAAGCCGTGGGCGTCAGCCGCAGCCATTTGTACCGGGTCTTTATGTCCAACGTGGGGCAAAGCCCGATTGACTACCTGACGGGATACCGCATCAGTGAAGCCTGTTCCCTGCTCAGAAACACCAACCTTTCCATTGCGGAGATTGCCGTCTCTGTTGGATTTTTTGACCAGTTCTATTTTTCCCGCGTATTCAAAAAGGTCAAGGGCGTGCCGCCGAGCAAATATCTGGCCGCGCTGGAAAAAGACCCTCAGCTTTAATAAATTAAACGATTCAGGGAGTATTTATGTCACTTGCAAAGAATCAAATTCATGAAGTAACGGTGGAAAGCCTCTCGAGCGACGGGAACGGTGTGGCACACATTGACGGTCAGGCCGTTTTTATTCCCGGCACCGCGCCGGGTGATGTGATTGCCTGCCGCATTGTCAAGGCAATGAAGAGTTATGCGTTCGGACGCGTGGAGCGTCTGCTCTCCCCCGGGCCGGGGCGGATTGAGCCTGACTGCCCGGCATGCGCGCCCTGCGGCGGATGCGGACTTCGGCATCTGAGCTATGAGGCCGAGTGCGCCGCAAAAACCGGCTTTGTCCGGGATGCTTTTACCCGGCTGGGGCATTTTGACCAGGAGGTTTTGCCTGTTCTTTCTTCCCCGCTCTCGGAGCGTTACCGCAACAAGGTTCAGCTGCCCGTGGGTCTCGACGAAAACGGCCATATCGTGACCGGATTCTATGCCGGGCGCAGTCACCGCATTGTCCCCTGCTCTGACTGTAAACTCCAGCCGGAATGGATGAATCGCCTTGCCGCCCGCGCCTGTGAGCTGATGGAGGAATATAAAATTATTCCTTATGATGAAGCCAATCACACGGGGCTTGTACGTCACTTGTATATGCGTCAGGGCTGGCACAGCGGGCAGCGCCTGCTCTGCTTTGTGCTCAACGGCCGCACACTGCCCCATGAAGAGGCTCTGTGCCAGCGTTTGCAGCAGGAGTTCAGCCTGACAACCGTCCTCATCAACCGCAACACGCAGCGGACGAATGTCATCTTAGGTCATGAAACGCGCACCGTTCTCGGCTCCGGCGTCATCGAGGATACTCTGGCCGGCGTACCGCTTCAAATGGGCGTACACGAATTTTATCAGGTCAACACGCCTGCCGCTGAGATTCTCTATGCCAAGGCACGGGAGTTTGCCGGACTGAAGCCTGGTGACTTTTTGCTGGATTTGTACTGCGGCATGGGAACCATCGGGCTTTCCATGAAGCAGGACTGCGGCAAACTTGTCGGCGTGGAGGTTGTACCGCAGGCGGTTGAATCCGCCAAGGTCACTGCCGCACGGCTCGGGCTCCCGGAGGATGCCGCGTCCTTCTTCTGCATGGATGCCGGGGAAGCCGCCGCGCGCTTTGCCGCCGGTGATCGTTACCCGGATGTAATTGTAGTGGACCCGCCCCGCAAAGGCTGTGATGCCGCCACGCGGGATGCCATCGTCCGTATGTCCCCCCGCACAATTGTGATGGTCAGCTGCAACCCCGCTACCGCCGCCCGCGATGCCCGTGCCCTGTGCGATGCCGGCTACTGCCTTGAGCAGATTCAGCCGGTGGATTTGTTCCCGAGAACCAAACACATCGAGACGGTTGCCGTTCTATCTCGGAAATCTGCATCGAAGTCTTTCATACCGGTTTCCATCAGTCCGAAGGACATGGGGCTGTCCAAGGAGAAGGACCAGCCGACGTATGCGAACATCCGCGATTACGTCCAGAAAACGCACGGCATGAAGGTCAGCTCCTTGTACGTTGCGCAGATGAAGGCCGAGTGCGGACTGGAAACGCAGGCCGACAGGTCAGGCGACAAGAAGCAACCGAAGTGCCCGCCTGAAAAGCGCGAGGCGATTCTGGATGCGTTCCGTCACTTCGGACTCATAGGAGAAGACGGGACGGAGGAATAGGACGCCGTAATTTGCGTTTTAAGACGTTTTAAGCCCGTTGGGGTACTCGTGTACCCCTCGGGCTTTTTTCACGCCTTAAAACGCCTCTGAAGCGGTCTGGGGACGTTCGAGCG
>JAQXGE010000008.1 GCA_029006135.1 Oscillospiraceae bacterium
AAGGATGAGCTCTTCTAAAGAAAATAACACTCGAATGTTTATATATATTATATACTATCTAAGTTATATTGTCAAATACTTTTGCGGGACAAATTATAAATTTGTGTTGCGAAAAAGACCGTTTTATAGTATAGTAAAAAAGAATAGGATGCCCATATCAGGAAATGTGAGGAATCAAAATGGATCAGTTACAGCAGGCCCGAGCCAGAATTGACGAGATTGACGCTCAGATGGCCGCACTTTTTGAGGAACGGATGCACGCCGTGGGGCAGGTTGCACAGTATAAACAGCGCACAGGCAAGGCCGTGTTTGACCCTGCACGGGAAAAACAGGTCTTGGAGCGCGGTACCGCCCGCATTGAGGATGAAGAACTCCGGCCCTACTACCACCAGTTCCTCGAAGATACCATGAGTGTTTCCCGCGCCTACCAAAAAGCCCTGCTGGGGCAGGACGTGGCTGCCTATCAGGGCGTGGAGGGCGCATGGAGCCATATCGCACTGCGCCGCCTTTACCCGATGGCGCGCCCCAAAGCGTATGCGACCTGGGCGGAAGTTTGTGATGCCGTGGAATCGGGGGACGCACAGTGCGGTGTTCTGCCCATCGAAAATTCCAACGCCGGCGATGTTTCCGGCGTACTGGATTTGCTGTATGCGCATCCCGATCTGCGTGTGGTCAAGATGTTTGACCTGCCAATCCGTCAGGACCTGCTCGGGGTTCCCGGGGCAACGCTTGCGGGTGTGCGCACCGTGGTGAGCCACCAGCAGGCACTGGCGCAGAGCAGCCCGTTTATCCGGATGCACAGCCTTTCCACCAAGGTCTGGGGCAATACGGCCGATGCGGCCCGCTATGTGGCGGAACAGCATGACCCCACGCTGGCAGCCATTGCCTCCGCCGAGACGGCTGACCTTTACGGGCTGGAGATTCTTGCGCAGGGCGTCAATGAGGACGGCGACAACACCACCCGCTTCCTTGTGGCGGAGCGCAGCGGTCCGGAAAAGCAGCCCTTGCACGTTGACCCCGGTCAGCGGCTGGCACTGCTCTTCACAGTGGACCACAAGCCCGGAAAACTTGCGCAGGTCATTCAGATGATCGGTGAGCGCGGCTTTAATATGGAAACCATCAAGAGCCGTCCGCTGCCCCATGTCCAGTTTGAATATTATTTCTATGTCCAGCTGATCTGCCCCGAGGGCAGTGATCCGGCCGGACTGGTGGAGGACCTTGGTGCCGTCTGCCGGACCGTAAGAATTCTCGGCGTGTTTGATTTGTGATGTTTGATTCGTGTTTTTCCAAAATAACGTGCAGGAGGAATTTTTATGAAATTGACCATGCAGCTTGGGGAACGCAGCTACGATATTATTTTGAAGCGCGGATGTCTTTCCAACCTCTATCAGTTCATCAATCTGGGCAACCGCAAGGTATTTATCCTCACGGATTCCGGTGTGCCTGCCCAGTATGCCCAGGCTGTGCTGGCGCAGTGCTCCGATGGCATGATTTATACCGTTCCCCAGGGTGAGGGCAGCAAGAGCCTGAAGGTATACGGCCAGGTCCTGCAGGCTATGCTGGACTTCGGGATGACCCGCAAAGACCTGCTGGTTTCTGTGGGCGGCGGTGTCGTGGGGGATCTGGGCGGCTTCTGCGCGGCAAGCTATATGCGCGGCATTGACTTTGCCAACTGCCCCACCACAACTCTGTCTCAGGTGGATTCCTCCATCGGCGGAAAGACGGCCATTGATTTGGGTGAAACCAAAAACATCGTCGGCGCATTCTGGCAGCCCAAAGTCGTGCTTGTGGACTTTGACACACTGGAAACGCTGCCCCGCCGCCATTATGTGAACGGCTTAGCGGAGTCCATCAAGATGGGACTGATCTCGGACCCCGAGCTGTTTGCACTCTTTGAGCAGGGACGCCCGGAGGACAATATTGAACAGATTATCTACCGTTCGCTGCGCGCCAAAAAGAACGTTGTCGAGCAGGATGAGCGGGAGCAGGGATGCCGTGCCTGCCTGAACTTCGGCCACACCATCGGCCACGGCATTGAGGCGGTCAAGGGCGTGCGCGGACGTCGCACCAACGGCCTTTACCACGGCGAATGTGTGGCGCTCGGGATGCTGCCCATGATTGAGAGCAAATCCCTCGCCAAGCGGACCCGGGCTATTTACCGCTCGCTGGGTCTTCCGGTGCGCACCGGCGTGGACAAGCACAAAGTTCTTGAATATATGCAGCACGACAAAAAGAGCCAGGGCGATACCATCACTGTAATCCGTGTGCCGGGTCTTGGCTGCTGGCGTGCAGACCGCATCCCCGTCAGCGAGCTGCCCGCACTGCTGGGCCTGACGGAAGAGGAGTAAGCCATGAAAAACACCTTTGGCAGCGCCGTCAGTCTGACGATTTTCGGTGAGAGTCACGGCCCCGCCGTGGGCGCCGTGCTGGATGGCTTGGCGGCCGGACTGCCGGTGGATGAGGAATATATCGCACTGCGGATGGAACGCCGCCGTGCCCGCGGTGATGGGCTTTCCACCGCGCGCGTTGAGCCGGACCGTGTGGAAATTCTTTCCGGCGTGCTGAACGGCCATACCACCGGCACCCCCATCACTTTTGTCATCCGCAACACGAATACCCGCAGCGGGGACTATGCCAAGACTGCTGACCTGCTCCGCCCCGGCCACGCGGACTTTACCGCCTACGCCAAATATGAGGGATTTCAGGACGCGCGCGGCGGCGGACACTTTTCCGGCCGCATCACGGCGGCTTCGGTCGCGGCGGGCGCTGTCTGTGAAAAGATTCTTGAGGAAAAAGGCATCCGCTGCTATACCCATATTGCCCGCTGTGCGGGAATTGACGATGCACCGCTTTCCAGCGCCGCGGGTCAGTTCCCGCAGGACCCCGAACCGGGGCATTTTGCCTTGCTTGACCCCGCAAAGGAAGCGCCCATGATGGCGGCCATTCGTGCAGCCGGGGAACAGGGGGACAGCGTGGGCGGTATCTTGGAAACCGTCATCACCGGTGTGCCCGCCGGTATCGGGGAGCCGTTCTTTGACAGCGTGGAGAGTGAACTGGCACATCTGGCGTTCTCCATCCCCGCGGTCAAGGGCATTGAGTTTGGCCACGGCTTCGCGCTTGCCGACCTGCGCGGTTCGCAGGCCAACGACCCGTTCACCATGCGGGAGGGACGCATTGTGACGGCAACCAACAAAAACGGCGGTGTCAACGGCGGAATCGCCAACGGGATGCCCATCGTGTTCCGCACCGTGATCAAGCCGACCGCCAGCATCTACCGGGAACAGAACACAGTGGACTATGTCAGCAAGAAGGATGCCGTGCTGAGCATCAAGGGCCGCCATGACCCTTGTATTGTGGCGCGCGCCGCCGTTGTGCAGAATACGCTCGCGGCGTTCGGCATCCTTGACCTGCTTACGGTGCGCTACGGCACGCTTGGGCAGAAGAAGTAAAAACGGATTACTTGGATTCAACCAGGAAAGGAAGGGGAAACCATGGAGTACGGTCTGATTGGTGCCAAACTTGGACACAGCTATTCAAAGATCATCCACGAACGGGTCTGCGGCTATACCTATGAGCTACACCCGCTCCCCACCGAGGAGGAAGCCCGGGCTTTTATGGAAGCGCGGGATTTTAAGGCCATCAACGTGACCATTCCTTATAAGCAGCTTGTCATTCCCTACTGCGATGAGGTGGAACCGCGTGCGGCGGCCATCGGCGCGGTCAACACGGTGGTCAACCGGAACGGCAAACTCTGCGGCTACAACACCGACTATGCGGGCTTTGCCTATCTCGTGCGCACCCACGGCGTCAAGCTGACCGGTGCGAATGTGCTGATTTTGGGCAGCGGCGGAACGCATAATACCGTCACGGCAGTCTGCCGGGACGGCGGCGCGGCAAGCATCCTGACCGCCAGCCGCACGGGCCGGGGCGGCAGCCTTACCTATGAGCAGGCGATGGAACACCGCGAGGTGAACGTTGTTGTCAACACGACCCCGGCGGGAATGTACCCCGATAACGGAACCTGCCTGCTCGACCTCAAATGTTTCCCGAACCTGACGGCGGTGCTTGACGTGGTCTACAATCCGTTCCGCACCGAACTGCTCCTGCGGGCGGAAGAACAGGGCGTGCCGGCCTACTGCGGTTTTGAGATGCTGGTGGGTCAGGCGGTTTTTGCCGCTGAGAAGTTTGTCGAAACCCGTATGCCGGAAAACATCATTGCGGATACCCACCGCGATCTAAAACGGGAACTCTCCAACGTTTCCCTCATCGGAATGCCGGGCAGCGGCAAATCCACCGTGGGCAAAGCATTGGCCAAACGGCTGGGCAAGACTTATGTGGATCTCGACGAGCTGATTGAGCAGCGTGCCGGGATGCCGATTCCTGACATTTTTGCCCGCGAGGGCGAGGAATCCTTCCGCCGCTATGAGGCTAAGGCCGTGGCGGATGTGAGCAAAGAAACCCGGCAGGTCATCGCCTGCGGCGGCGGTGTGATTAAGGATCCCCGCAATGCCCGAGCACTGCGGCAAAACGGTCCGGTGCTCTGGATTCGCCGCCCGGTGGAACGCCTTGCCACAAACGGCCGGCCGCTCTCGACCGGGCTTGAGGCACTGACCAGAATGGAAACCGAGCGCACTCCGCTCTACAAGGCGGCTGCGGATGCCGCAGTGGACAATACCGGCCGTATGCAGGACACGGTCACCCTTGCCGCTGAAGCGTTTGAACGTACCTTTGATAAGCCGTAAGGCGGAGCGCAGCTGTGCGGCTGCGTCCCAAATAGAGTAAAAAGAGAAAGTATACAGAAGAAAGGAATTACCGCCCCATGATTATCTCCACAAAAAAAGGAACCCCTCAAGTCGAACTGGACCGCATTGTTGACAACTTTGAGAAACAGGGCCTCTCGGTCACGCTGATCCGCGGCGAGGATTACAACGTTTTCGGTCTGGTGGGCGATACCACCCGCATTGCGGAGAAGGACGTTCTCGCGAACCCCTGGGTGGAGAATGTGACCCGTGTTTCCGCACCCTACAAGCGCGCAAACCGCCTGTTCCACCCCGAAGACACCGTCATTGATGTGCGCGGCGTCAAGGTGGGCGGCAATGCTCCCATCACCGTTATGGCCGGCCCGTGCAGCATCGAGGGCCGTGAACATACCCTGCGCATGGCAGAGCTTGTCAAGCAGGGCGGCGCAACGATGCTGCGCGGCGGCGCCTACAAGCCCCGCACCAGCCCGTACAGCTTCCAGGGCCTTGGCACCGAGGGCATTCTCGATATGGTCGAGGCCCGCAAGGCAACCGGTATGCCCATCGTCAGTGAGCTGATGGACGAGGCACATATTGACGAGTTCGAGGAATATGTGGACGTTGTCCAGATTGGCGCGCGCAATATGCAGAACTTCCAGCTGCTCAAGGCAGTCGGCAAGATGCACAAGCCGGTTCTGCTCAAGCGCGGCTTAGCAAATACCATCGAGGAATGGATTATGTCCGCCGAGTATATCATGGCGGGCGGCAATGAGCAGGTCATTCTCTGCGAGCGCGGCATCCGCACGTTTGAGACTTATACCCGCAATACGCTCGACCTTTCCGCCGTTCCGGTCGTCAAGGAAAAGACCCACCTGCCCGTCATTGTGGACCCGAGCCACGCCACGGGCAACTACAAGTATGTGCAGAGCATGGCAATGGCCGCTGTGGCCGCCGGTGCGGACGGTCTGGAGATTGAAGTCCATGACAACCCGCAGTGCGCATGGAGTGACGGCGCGCAGTGCCTCAAGCCTGACCTGTTTGCCGAAACGATTGAAAAGTGCCGCCTGATCGCCCGTGCGGTCGGCCGCGAGATGTAACGGAGGCCGCCGGTGAATGCTGTGATTCAACCCGGCCGGCTGAGCGGAACGGCTGCGGTGCCGCCGAGCAAGAGCGCGGCGCACCGGGCGGTTCTCTGCGCGGCACTGGCCGCCGGCACCAGCCATATCGGGAATCTGGAATTTTCTCAGGATATTCTGGCCACACTCGGCGCGGTGCAGCAGCTCGGCGCCAAGGTGGAAAAAGGGGAGCATGAGCTGACCATCACCGGCCGGGGCACGGCGGACGGCTTCCCCACCGTCACGCGCCCGGTATTCTGCAATGAGAGCGGCAGCACGCTGCGGTTCCTCATTCCGGTATTCAGCCTGACGGCTCAAAAAGTCCGCTTTACCGGCGCGGGGCGCCTGATGGAGCGCCCGCAGGACATCTATGCCCAGCTTTTTGCCCGGCAGGGACTGCGCTTTGAACAGGATGGGCAGGGCATTACCGTCTTTGGACGGCTTTGCCCCGGTTCCTTTGCGCTGCCGGGAAATGTTTCCAGCCAGTTTATCAGCGGGCTGCTCTTTGCTGCGCCGCTCATGGAAGCGGACAGCACGATTGAGGTGCGCCCGCCGTTTGAGAGCCGCAGCTATGTGGATTTGACGGTGGACGCAATGCAGCGCTTCGGCGCCCGCGTCTCCTCCCGCGCCAGAAAAGACGGTACCGTGGTCTACAAGATTGCCGCGCCCCAGCGCTATACGGCGGCGGACGTGACCGTTGAGGGCGATTACAGCCAGGCGGCGTTCCTTGCCGTATTGGGCAGCATCGTGGGAGATATTGCGGTCAGCGGCCTTGATGCGAACTCCCGTCAGGGCGATAAGGTAATTCTGGATATCCTCAAGCGCTGCGGCGCAAAATTTGAGGCAAAGGGCGGCACGGTAACGTTCCACCGCAGCCTGCTCAAAGCCACCGAAATTGATTTGTCGGACTGCCCTGACCTTGGCCCGGTGCTGATTGCACTCGGCACGTTCTGCAGCGGGACCACCGTGATCCGCAATGCGGGACGGCTCCGCATCAAGGAGTCCGACCGCATCGCCTCGATGCAGCAGGAACTGGCCCGGATGGGCGGGCGCGTTGAGGCACAGGGGGACACCGTCACCGTGACCGGCGGGCCGCTGCATAAGCCCGAAACCCCGCTCGATGGCCACAATGACCACCGCATTGTCATGAGTATGGCGGTCGCGGCGCTCGCCGCCGGCGTCCCAGTCACCATTCAGGGCGCGCAGGCGGTCAGCAAAAGCTGGCCCGGGTTCTTTGAGATGCTCAAAAACCTGGGCGCCTGCGTCACGATTGAAGAAACCGAGGGGTGAATCCGTATGGAACAGGATAAAACATATCTCATTGTCGGCCTTGGCCTTCTGGGCGGCAAGTATGCCCAGGTGCTCAGCCAGAAAGGCTACCGCGTGACGGGCATCACACACAGCCAGAGCACCCTGGATTTCGCGCTGGAGCGCGGGTATATCCGTGCGGGCAAGACCGAAAATTTTGAGGACCTTGTGCGCGGTGCCGACCGCATCATCTTTGGCCTTTACCCCACAGTGCTGCTGGACTGGGTCAAGGAGAACGCCCATCTCATCCGCCCCGGCACGCTGGTGACGGATGTCTCCGGTGTCAAGCGCGGCGTGGTGGAGCCGGTGCAGGCCGCACTGCCGGAGGGCGCTGAGTTTATCGCCAGCCACCCTATGGCTGGACGCGAAACCAGCGGCATCACCCACAGCGCCGAGGTGGATTTTGCCACCGCCAACTTCATCATCACCCCCACCGAGAAAAACACGCCGGAGGGCATTGAGTGGTGCCGCAGCCTTGCGCAGACGCTGGGCTTTGCCCGCATTACCGAGCTCAGCCCCGCCGAGCATGACCACATGATTGGCTATGTGAGCCAGCTCTGCCACGCAATTGCGGTCTGCCTGATGTGCGCCAGCGACAACAGCGATTTGGCCAAATACACCGGCGACTCTTTCCGCGACCTGACCCGGATTGCCCGCATCAACGATAAAATGTGGGCGGAACTGTTCTTGTGGAATAAGGATAACCTCATCAGCGAAATTGATATGTTCAGTGATTCCCTCGCCGAAATGCGCCAGAAACTGGTCGAGGATGACCGCGAGGGACTCGAGGAAATGTTCCGCCTTTCCACCGAACGCCGCAAAGCATTTGACAAGAAATAACCGCAAGGGAGGCGGCCATTCATGCCCCGCAAAGAAGGACAAAAACTCAAACTCCTGACCCTGCTGGAGATTCTGGCCCGGGAGACCGATGAAGCCCATCCCCTGAGCGTGCCCCGCATTGTCGAGCTGCTCAAGGAACGCGGCATTGATGCCGAGCGCAAAAGCGTCTATGATGACATTCAAACCATCAACGAAATGCCCGGCACGCCCGTTGAGATTGTGCAGCAGCGCGGCCGCGGCGGCGGCTACTATATGGAGGACGCACCCTTTGAGCTTGCCGAACTCAAGCTGCTTGTGGATGCCGTCTATGCCAGCAAGTTTATCACCGCCCGCAAGAGCCGCATCCTGATTGAAAAACTCGGGCATTTTACCTCCCGCTACCGTCAGGAGGAACTGGACCGCAAGGTGCTTGTCTCCGGCCGGGTGAAGAGCCAGGACGAAAAGATTCTGTACAGCGTCGACACACTCCACAGAGCTATCACGGCCGGCGTTCAGGTACAGTTCAAATACCGTGACTGGGACCTGCAAAAACACATGGTGCCCCGCCATGGCGGGCAGCTCTATCGCGTCAGTCCGTGGGTTCTTGTCTGGGAGAACGGCAATTACTACCTGATTGCCTATACCGAGGGACGTCTCAAGCATTACCGGGTGGATAAAATGCAGCGCGTTGAGATGCTGCCCGATACAAAGCGGGAAGGCGCCGAGGCCTATGCGACCTTCGATGTCAATGCCTACACCCAGCAGATGTTCGGAATGTTCAACGGACCGCTCAAAAAAGTGACGCTGAAATGTGAAAACCGATTTGCCGGAGCTATGATTGACCGCTTTGGAACCGGCCCAAGCCTCGTGCAGTGCGAGGACGGCGATCACTTCCTGATTTCTGTGGATATTCAGGTCAGCCCCCAGTTCTATGGCTGGGTGGCGGGGTTCGGCGCTGGTGTCGAGATTGTCAACCCGCCGAGCGTCCGCGCGGAGATGAAGCGCACCCTGGATACTCTTGAGAACCTTTACCGCTGAAGGAGGCAAACCTTTGCGCAACGCCAAACAAAACGCAAAACACGCCGCACCCTGGCTTTTGCTTCTGGTTTTTCTTGCAGGCCTTGCCGCTGTGCGCGGTCTTGATGCCAACTATGACATTGGCTATGAGATTATGAACGGCGACTTCCAGAACTATAACCCTGTGCGCCATCTTCTGGCCGGGCAGGCACCTTATAAGGACTTTGCCGTTTACCTGGGGGCGGGGGAACTTTACAGTGTGGGCGGACTGCTGCTGATTTTGGGCAACAGTTTCGGCCGCAGTATGTTTGCCTCAAACTTCTGTACCTGGTTTTACTTTGAATTGCTGGTTCTGGCGGTCTGCCTTGTGGTGATTGGCCGGGGCCGGGCGGCCCGCACCCTCACAGCGGTGCTGTGCAGCTACTTTTTCCTGATTGTGCAGGGCGTTCAAGTTCCGCTGGCCGCTCAATTCAGTCCGCTGCTGAGCTACGCCGCCTCCAATGGCAACAGTGCCCGAATGATTCGGTCTGCCGCACTCACCCTTGCGGTTCTCATCATTCTGCTGGGACTGCGGATCTGGCAGGGCAGAGGAATGCCCCGTCATGGGCGTCTGGCCTTGCCGGCACTTCTGGTCCCGCTGACCGCCGGAGCGCTGGTGCCCTGGAGCAATGACATGGGCGGTGCCATGTATGTGGCGGTGTCGCTGGGATACGGGCTTTTCCTGATCCGCGAATACCGCACGGACATCCGCGCCATTGCCTTGCAGGTGCTGCAGTACATCGCGGTGAGCATTGCGGGGCTGGGCATCTCGGTCACGCTTGTCAGTCAGGGGCACCCGCTTGCCTGGCTGCTCCAGACCCGCGGAACCAGCAGCTTCCAGACCTGGTACTACGGAAGCTCTTTAGGGGAAAAGGTCTGTTCGCCGTCCGAACTTCTCTGGCCTCGGGAGGCTGTCTTCTGTTTGCTGCTTGCCGCAGCGTTTGCGGCAGGGATTTTTCTGTGCAGGACCCGCCGCTCTGCGGTGCTGGCCGCCGGCGGTTTGGCACTGACATTGGGCATGGCTTTGTGGAACGTGCTCTACGGGCTTGCCAGTGCTTCCAATAATATTCCGAATGGCGGCGCCTGTGCGCTGGCGGCGGCGATGCTTCCCGTGTTTGCGGTCAAAGGCGTGATGCTCCTGCTTGAACATCTGCCGGCGGCGGAACAGGTGCTTCGTTTCGTGCGCCGCTTTGCCCCGGCTGTCTGCGCACTGCTCTGCTGTGCCGTGCTGGCAGTGGGGATGAGTGAGCAGATCACCATCCGCATCGGCGGGCATGGGGAAGGCAAAACGTATATGCCGGAGCTGGGCGGCTGGATTGGCGACCAGTCTGAAAAACTTGCCGTTGAGCAGGAAATCACGGCGGGAAAACGGGTGTTCGGCACCTATTCCAGCGCCCTTGAAGCCATGACCGGTCAGCTTCAGCCGACCGGAATTGATTATATCATTCACGCGATGGGGGACCGCCAGCGGCTTGCCTACCTGCAAACTTTCCAGGCGGGGGATTTTGATATGGTGGTGACCCCGAGCGTCAAGGTGGCACCGCCGGAGCGATGGAGCCGCAATGCCAACTGGTGGTTCTACCGGGAACTGTACCGCTACTGGGCGCCGGTGGGCAATACCTACGTCTGCGGCGGGATGCACTTGTTCTGGGAGCGCACAGGTGTGGATAATAACCTGTGTGAACCTGCGGAAATAGAAGCGCTGTCGGGCGATGACGGAACCGTGACGCTCACGGTCCGCACACAGGACCCGGCATTTTGCGGCGTGGCAGATGTCACGCTCGGCTACCGCCTTGAGCAGATAGGCGTTTCCCCGCTTTTTGACCGCCACTTTCTCCATGTGACCTGCGTAACCGAAAATGAACTCTGTGCCGCCGCAGGCCGCGAACCCAACCATGGGGATTTTTACCTTCCCCTTGACCGGGATACCTACAACATCCCCATCACAATCGCAAACGGCTGCGGCACAGTGGTGCTGACCGCAAAATCAGTTTCCGGTGCGGTGGTGCCGGAGGTGACCTCAGCTGTGGTCAATGCAACGTATACGGATTGGGAATATTTCTTTGAATAATCGTTTGTACCGCACCTCTCTGCATCTGCCCCGGGGGCCAATGGTTGAAACGGCAGGGCTTTTGTGCTATACTGATACGATTGAAGTTGTGCCAATTGGCATGAAGTAAAAAGGGGGAGCCGCTTTTGCTCAGCAAAAACCAGCGTATCAGAAATTTGGTAAGCAGTATCATCGATCTGGTCCTGCTTGTTTTTGCCTATCTGCTTGCGAATCTCCTGCGGTTTTGTGTTCTGCCGTTCTTTGAAGTGGGCGGAGCCGGGCCTGCGCTGGAGATTGCCCGCAATCCGCTGGTGACGCTCGGCTGGGCGGGCTATTCTGTGATCCTGCTCCTGATTTATTGGAGCAGGGGACTCTATGACGCTTCCCGGCTTCGCGGCCTGTGGCAGCGCTGCAGCACCATCACCGTAGGCAATGCGCTCGGCGTGGTGGGCTTTATGGCACTGCTCTACTGTTTCCGCCTGCAAAACTTTTCCCGCCTGGTCATGGGACTGCTTTATGTATTTTCCACAGCGTTCCTCATCCTCAAACGGATGATTGTGCGCTGGGTGGAGCGCGCCCGCAACCGGAAAGGGGAGGGCTTCCACCATGTCCTGCTCGTGGGCGGCGGAGGCCTGGCGGCACAGTATCTTCAGTCATTGGAACACAATCCTTACTACGGATATCAGGTGGACGGCTATTTGGCACCTTACGCCAACCCGGACCTCAAGGCAAAATATCGGGGCGGCTATGATAAACTGGAGATTACCTTGAGCGAACCGGGCATTGATGAGGTGGTTGTCGCGCTCGATGCGGATGAAAGCCGTCTGCTTACCAAGGTCTTCAGTGCCTGTGACAAGCAGGGAATCCGCATTACGATGGTGCCTTTCTATAACGACTACCTTCCCGCCCGACCCACCATTGACGTGCTCGGCGACTGCAAACTGATCAATGTGCGCCAGACACCGTTTGACAATATCCTCAATGCGTTTGTCAAGCGCCTGATGGATGTGGCGGGAAGCCTTGCTCTCATCATCCTGACCAGCCCCATCATGCTGGTGGTAGCCATCGGCGTCAAACTGTCCAGCCCCGGCCCGATTATCTTCAAGCAGGAGCGCATCGGGCTGAACAAACGCCCCTTCATGATGTACAAGTTCCGCTCCATGCGGGTCAATGCCGAGGAAAATTCCGCCTGGAGCACCAACGAGGACCCGCGCAAGACGCGCTTTGGCAGTTTTATCCGCAAATTCAGTCTTGACGAACTGCCGCAGTTTTTCAACGTTCTCAAGGGGGATATGAGCCTTGTCGGCCCCCGGCCGGAGATTCCCTACCATGTGGAGCATTTCAAGGAGGAAATCCCCCGTTATCTGGTGCGCCAGCAGGTGCGCCCCGGCCTGACCGGCTGGGCGCAGATTAACGGTCTGCGCGGCGACACCGATATTGCCGAACGCATCCGCTATGACATCTGGTATATTGAAAACTGGACCGTGGCGCTGGATATCAAAATTTTGTTCCGCACCGTGTTCGGCGGCAAAATGATCAACGATGAAAAACTGGAGTGAGAACTCTTTCGCAGAGGAGGAACAAGGATGAAAAACCACAAGCCTAAAGTTGCCATTGTCCATGACTGGCTGGTGACCTATGCCGGTGCAGACCGGGTGGTGGACTGTATGCACCATGTCTTCCCTGATGCGCCCATCTACACGCTGGTGTATGACAAGGACAAGATGCCCGCATGGTTTAAGGATTACGATATCCGCACAACCTACATCCAGAAGATTCCTTTTGCAACCAAAATTTATCGCTCGCTGCTGCCGCTGATGCCCAAAGCGTTTGAGGCACTGGACCTGTCGGAGTATGATATGGTCATCTCGTCCTCCTCGTCCTGCAGCAAGGGCGTGATTACCCGCCCCGATGCCGTACATATCTGCTACTGTCATACGCCCATCCGCTATGTATGGGATTTTTATTATACCTACCGCAGCAACGCCAATGCGCTGGTGCGCGCCGTGATGCCCGGGCAGATGTACAAGCTGCGTCAGTGGGATAAATGCGCCGCTGACCGGGTGGACTACTTTGTGGCCAACTCGCATTATATCGCCAAGCGTATCAAAAAATACTACCGGCGGGACAGTGATGTTATCTATCCCTGCGTCCATATCAATGAGGAGCCGTTTGTTCCAAAAGAGGACTTCTATCTGGTCGTGGGCCGCTTCACCTGGTATAAGCGGATTGATCTGGCTGTGGCAGCCTGCACCAAACTGGGCCGCCCGCTCGTGGTGATTGGTTCCGGCGGTGAGGAAGAACGCCTCAAGGCCATCGCCGGCCCGACTGTCCGCTTTTTGGGCGGCGGGCTTTCCGATGAGGAGGTCCGCGGCTACTATCTGCGGGCAAAGGCCTTCCTCTTCCCCGGGGAGGAGGATTTCGGCATCACGCCGGTTGAGGCCCAAAGCGCCGGTACGCCCGTTTTGGCCTACGGCAAAGGCGGCGTGTGCGAGACGGTGCTGGACGGGAAAACGGGTCTGTTTTTTGACGAACAGACGCCGGAAAGTCTGGCCGCCTGTATCGAGCAATTTGAAAAGGCCGGCGTGAGCTATTCGCCCGAACAGATCCGTGACCACAGCCGCAGCTTCAGCGAACAGCGTTTTGAGGAGGAGTTCCGTGACTACTGCCTGCGCCGCTATGACGATTGGCAGCAGGAACTGTATGACTGCTCCCACAGGGGAAAGGAGAACAATCTTTGAATCCCATTATTATCAACGGAACCGTCCTGTGTGACCCCATCACCGGTATTCCGCGCTATGTTTATGAGGTAGTCACCCGGCTGGATAAGCTGCTTGAGGGTTCCGGCCTGGATGTTCGGCTTTGCTATCGGGATGACGGGCGCCCGCTTCAGGTCCCGCCGCTCAAAAATATCCGCGTGGTTCCCCTTAAGGCAATCAAATACAGCTATAACCTGTTTGTGCTGCCTCGTTACCTGCGCAGGAACCATGCGTTTTATGTGGGCCTTGCCAGTGATATGCTGATGACCCACCGCAGCGTGGTTGTACTTCACGATATCCGCCCGCTGGTGATGGATACCGACCGCGGATTTTTCCGCTTCAAATTCTGGTTCCACTGCCTTTCCACCAAACATTTTGCGCAGCGGGTCTATACCGTCAGCGAGGACCAGCGTCAGCTGATTCATCACAAACTCGACATTCCGCTCGATAAAATCGGCCTGACCTACAACGGCTGGGAACACATGGATCGTGTCGAACCGGACGAGAGCATCTTTGACAAATTGCCTGGTGTGACCAAAAAGGAATACTACTATGCGCTGGGCAGTTTGGCCGGGCATAAAAATTTCCGCTGGATTCGGGAAGTGGCCGCCCGCAACCCCGACAAGACCTTTGTCGTGGCAGGGGGCAAGGATTTGGCTGCCTTTGGCCGTGAGGAAGCGGATGCCGCACAGAACACGGAAAATATTTTCTATCCCGGTTATGTGACCGATGCACAGAACAAGGCGCTGATGCAGAACTGCAAGGCTTTCCTGCACCCGGCGGTATTTGAGGGATTTGGCATCCCGCCGCTTGAGGCACTGAGCCAGGGCGCACCGATTGCGGTGGCCCGCGCAAGCTGCCTGCCGGAACTTTACGGCGATACGGCGCACTATTTTGACCCCTATGACTACGATGTGGACCTGGATGCGCTGCTGGCGGAACCGGTGGCGCCGCCCGATAAGGTCCTTGAAAAATACAGCTGGGACAAAACAGCGGCCTTCTGGCTTGAGGAGCTGAAACGCTGCGCCCAGCTCTGATTGCAGACCCGTCTGCCGCGAGAGGAAAGTGAAACCATTGGACAAGATTGCCGTACTGATCCCCTGCTACAATGAGGCCGTGACCGTGCAGAAGGTGGTCCGGGATTTTCACCGGGTGCTGCCTGAGGCGGTCATCTACGTCTATGACAATAACTCTACGGACAAAACGGCTGAACTGGCGGCTGAAGCCGGTGCGGTGGTGCGCCATGAATACCAGCAGGGAAAAGGCAATGTCATCCGCCGGATGTTCCGCGAGATTGATGCCGAAGCCTATATCTTGGTAGACGGTGATGATACCTATCCCGCTGAGGCAGCCCCTCAAATGGTGCGGGCGGTGACCGAACACCAGGCAGACATGGTGGTGGGGGACCGTCTGTCCTCCACTTATTATGCGGAAAATAAGCGTCCTTTCCATAATTTCGGCAATGACCTTGTGCGCTTTTGCACCAACCGGCTGTTCGGCGGTCAAATCAAGGATATTATGACGGGCTACCGGGCATTCAGCTATCAGTTTGTTAAGACATATCCGGTTCTCTCCCATGGCTTTGAGATTGAGACCGAGATGACCATTCACGCACTTCACCGCAATATGCAGGTGGAAAATGTTGTGATTGACTACCGCGACCGCCCGGAGGGCAGTGAGAGCAAACTCAACACCTACTCGGACGGGTTCAAGGTCCTGCGCACGATTGCCCGGCTGTATAAAGATTACCGGCCGTTTGGATTTTTCAGCATTCTTGCCGCGGTGCTTGCCATCGTGAGCCTTGCTTTCTTTGTCCCGGTGCTTGCGGAATATTTCGCCACCGGTCTTGTGCCGCGCTTCCCGACTTTGATTGTCTGCGCCTGCGGGATGATTGCGGCTCTGCTCCTGTTTGTCGCCGGGGTTATCCTTTCGAGCCAGCTGACCAAGGATGACCGCGACTTTGAATTCCGTCTCCAGCAGGTGGAACAGTGGAAGCACTGCTCTGAATCCGGAGATGCCAATCGCTGAATCCAGTGAGGAAACAAAGATGAAACAGTATGACGACCTGATCGTTGGTGCCGGTCTGTTCGGCGCCGTCTTTGCCCGTGAAGCCACCGATGCCGGAAAGACCTGCCTGGTGGTGGATAAGCGTGACCACATTGCCGGCAATGTCTACACCGAGGAAGTGGAGGGCATCAACGTCCACCGCTACGGCGCACATATCTTCCATACCAACAACAAAAAAGTCTGGAAGTATGTTAACCGCTTTGCGGACTTCAACCGCTACACCAATTCCCCCGTGGCCAATTACAAGGGCGAGCTGTACAACCTGCCCTTCAACATGAACACCTTCAATAAAATGTGGGGCGTTGTGACCCCTGCTGAGGCACAGGCCAAGATTGAGGAGCAGCGCGCCGCCCACTTTACCCCTGAACCGAAGAACCTTGAGGAGCAGGCCATCAACCTTGTGGGCACCGACATCTATGAGAAGCTCGTCAAGCACTATACCGAAAAACAGTGGGGCCGTCCCTGTTCCGAACTGCCTGCCTTCATCATCAAACGGCTCCCGGTTCGCTTCACCTACGACAACAACTATTTCAACGCACTCTATCAGGGCATTCCGCAGGGCGGCTATACCAAGATGGTCGCAAAAATGCTCGATGGCATTGAGGTGCGCCTTGGCGTCAACTATCTGGCGCATAAGGCTGAACTGGATGCACTGGCTGACCGTGTTATCTATACCGGACCCGTGGATGCCTACTTTGACTACTCTCTTGGCGCACTGCAGTACCGCAGTGTCCGGTTTGAGACGGAAGTTCTGGACTGCCCGAACTATCAGGGCAACGCTGTCATCAACTATACCGATGCCGAGACACCGTACACCCGCATTATCGAGCATAAGCATTTCGAGTTCGGCTCCACGGAACCCGGTACAAAAACGGTCATCAGCCGCGAATATTCCGCTGAGTGGAAGCCCGGTGATGAGCCGTATTATCCCGTCAACGATGAGCGGAACAGCACCCTTTATGCCCGCTATAAGGCTCTGGCCGATGCCGAGCCCCATGTGGTGTTTGGCGGCCGCCTGGGTGAGTACCGCTACTACGATATGGATAAGGTCATTGAGAGCGCTCTTGACTGCGTCAGCGTTCAGCTGGATAAAATCAACCAGTACAGTGTCTGAACTGTCAATCGACAGTTTGTAATATAGAGGGAAAAATAAACAAAAGGGAAAGATTGCTATGTCTGAACTCAGCGCATCCGTTCTGTCCGCCGATTTGTCCGATTTGGCAGCAGAGTGCCGCCGCACCAGGGACTGCGGCGTGAAAATGATACACTTTGATGTGATGGACGGTCATTTTGTGCCCAACATCAGTTACGGCGCGCCGGTACTCAAGTGCCTGAAAAAAGCCGTGCCGGATATGGTGTACGATGTCCATCTGATGATCTCGGAACCCGCCCGCTACGCGCCGGATTTTGCCAAAGCGGGGGCGGACTATATCACATTCCACTATGAGGCGGTGCCCGATGCGGTGGACAAGACCATCGCGGCCATCCGGGAAACCGGCTGCAAGGTGGGCTTGAGCATCAACCCCGGCACCGACCCGCAGGTGATTTTCCCCTGGCTGGATAAGCTGGACCTTGTTCTTGTGATGGGCGTGAACCCCGGTTTCGGCGGTCAGTCCTTCATGCCCGCCACGCCGGAACGCATTGCGGCCGTCAAGGCGGAGTGTGTGCGGCGCGGCCTGTCCCCCCGCATTGAGGTGGATGGCGGCGTCAACGCGCAGACCGGCGCGCTCTGTGCCGATGCCGGTGCTGACCTGCTTGTGATGGGCAGCGCTTTCTACGGTGCCAAAGACCCCGCAGCCCTCGCTGAAACCGTCCGGGGACTGTGACCTTCCCAAAGGAGAACCCATGCCAAAACGTCATGAAAAAATCAAAAAGAGCGAAAATTACAGCTACTACTGGGATATCCTGTTCTGCTGTGTTCCGCTCATGGCCATGAGCTATTTCTACTACGGGCCCAGGCCAATCCTCATGCTCATTGTCGGCCTTGTCACTGCCTATGTGGCGGACTGCGTGGCCGCGCCTCTGCACGGTGCGGGCTACCATTCCCATGAGCCGTCCAGTGAGGCGTTTGCCGCACTCATCGTGCTGATGATGCCGGCCTCGGCTCCCTACTATATCGTGGTCGTTGCCACAATCATGGCCGTGCTGGTCAAGGAAGCGTTCGGCGGCGAAGGGCATTATCCCTTCCACCCGGCCGCGGTAGGTCATGCCGTGGCGGCACTGTCCTGGCCCAGTGTCATGTTCAACTATCCCACTCCCGGCACCAAGCTGCCGCTGGGCAACGCGGTCGATGTGGCACTCACATCAGGCAGCAACGTCAGCCTGGTCGCCGGCGGCCTGCCGTCCGACAGCACGATGAATCTGCTTACCGGCAATGTGGCCGGCCCGCTGGGCTGCTGTGCCATTCTGGTCATTTTGGCCTGCGGATTGTATCTCTACGTCCGGGGGCACCTCCAGCTTGCTACGGTGCTGCCCTATGTGGCAGTCTGCATCGTTCTGCCCTGGCTGTTCCCCCAGCTCAACGGCCTGCCCGTTCTGAGTGCGCCGTGGACGTATGTCCGCCAGAGAGTTTATCTGGAAAAATATGTCCTTCTGTCCGGTGCGATGCTGTTCGGCGGCGTGTTTCTGGCCTGTGAGCCGGTCACCCAGCCCAACCGCAGAGCCAGCCGCGTGATTTACGGTCTTGTACTTGGCGTTGCAGCGACAATATTCCGCTTCTTCAGCACCTATGAGACAGGCGTCTGCTTTGCCTTGCTGCTGGTCGGCGCTTTCCCCGAGTGGCTGGACCGTGCCGCCCGCCGTGCGGAACGGATGAAATTCATGCGGAAGGAGGAAAAGCGTCTTGGCAGAGAATGAGAATCGCAAGCCGCGCAAAAAGCGCGGCAAAGCCTCCACACTCAAGGAGCACGCGGGGACTGTCATTATTCCTCAGATCTCGCCCGAGATGCTTGAGGAAGCCCGCCGCGCTGCAGCGGCCGGCAAAACGCAGGAACAGATTGAGCAGGAAGCACGCGAGGCGGCCCGCCGTGAGGAGGAAGCCCGCCGTGCCGCCAAGGCCCGAGCGGCCGCATCTGCCCATCCTGCCGCAAAGCCCGCTCCAAAACGCGGAAAGACCCGCGCCGAAGCGCAGGCCGAACTGGCCCGGAGCGTTCATGATGATCACCTTTGGCTCAACAACCCTGTCATGGTGCGTGGCCTCGGCCTAGCACCGGTTGTGGTTGCTGCTACCAGCGGACAGACCGCACTGATGCTCTGTGCAGCGATGGCGCTTCTGCTCACCGGCACCCGTATGCTTGCCGTGGCTGTCTGCCATCTGACCCATAACCGCTACCGCGGTGCCATCTACACTTACGCGGCGGCCATTCTGTATATCCCTGTTTACCTGATCCTGTACAATATTTTTGGCGCGGATCTCGCTCAGCTGGGCATCTACCTGCCGCTTTTGGTTGTGGAGCCTGCCATTATCAAGCGCATGGAATCCGATGAACTGGAAACGGTGGGGGATGCTTTCCGCCGCGGCATCAACAATACCCTGGGACTTTGCCTTTCGGTGTTTTTGGTGGGATGTCTGCGTGAGGTGCTGGCAAAGGGCACTGTCTTTGACCACACCGTTTTGAATGTGGCTCCGCTGCCGCTGGCCGACCAGCCTGCTGCCGGATTCATCCTGGTAGGTCTCATTGCAGCGGTCTGGACCGCCATCGGCAATGCCTATGTACGTTATAAGCTGGAGGAGGTGCGCCATCTCTATGATGAACCCAAACGTTGAGCTTTCGGTCATGGAGGCGGTGGCACAGTTCTTTCTTTATGCCATGGCGGCGGTCTTTGCCGAGAACGCCGTGCTCTTCCGGGCACTGGGCGTTTCCCGCCTCATTAAGCTGGTCAATGACCCCGAAGTCCGCACATGGCAGTATTGCATCCCGGTTATTTTTGTGCAGCTCATCAGCGCACCGCTTGGCTGGTTTGCCCAAAACTGGATTTATCCGTTCTTTGTCCGGGTGCTGCCCATCTGGTTCCAGCCCGCAGCCCTGCGCCCCATCATCTTTGTGAGCTGCTCCCTCATTGCCATGGGAATCGTCTGGTGTCTGACCGGGTTCTCCAAGAGCAAAGATGCCTACCGTGAACAGCTCCCGGCTGCGACATTTAACTGTCTTGTTCTGGGCACGCTGCTCATCGCCGCCAATCAGAACTATACGCTGCTCCAGTCGATTGCTTTTGGTCTGGGCAGCGGCATCGGCTACCTGCTGGCTGTGCTGGTCGTGGATGAGGGCCGCCGCCGTCTGCGCAGTAAGGACGTTCCCGGTATTTTCCGCGGTCTGCCCAGTTCGCTGATTTATATCGGCATTCTTTCCCTTGCCATCTATGGATTGCTGGGCAGCGGCAATATGTTATAATTCTCCGGCATCCGACCGGATTACAGGAGCATCTTTATGCAGAATTGTTTCATCCCTGCGCAGATTTTGCTGCCAAAAGAGGGTACGCCGCTGGACCCCTGGGCCTGCATTGCGGTGGACCAGTTTACCTCCCAGCCGGAATACTGGGAAAAGGCCGAGGCACTTGCCGCCGGTAAGCCCAGCACCCTGCATATCGTTCTGCCGGAAGCCTACCTCGGCACCGAGCGCGAGCAGACCCGCCTTGAGGAAGTCCGCTCCGCGATGGAGGACTACCGCCTTCATCTGCTGACTAAGAAGGTAAACGGCTATGTGTATCTCGAACGCACCCAGATGGACGGCACCGTCCGTCAGGGGCTGGTGGGGGCAGTTGACCTTGAACAGTACAGCTTTGATGCCAAGGAAAAGCCCGCCATCCGCCCGAGCGAGAGCACGGTTGTGGCCCGCATCCCGCCCCGGCTCCGAATCCGCCGCGAGGCAACGCTGGAAACACCCCATGTGATGATGCTGGCCGATGATGAGGCCTGTACGCTGGTGGAACCGATCGGCGCAGTGAAGGACCGTCTGCCGATGCTCTATGACGGTGATTTGATGCTTGGCGGCGGGCATCTGACCGGCTGGGCGGTGGAGGACCCCGCGCTCATCGAACAGATCAATGCCGCTGTGACCGCGTTGGGTGACCGCGCCGCCTTTGATGCCCGCTGGCCAGCCGCGGCCGGTCAGCCGACTATGACGCTGGCAGTTGGGGACGGCAACCACTCCCTTGCCACGGCTAAAGCCCGCTGGGAGGAACTCAAGCCCACCCTGTCGCCTCAGGAACGGCAGACTCACCCCGCACGGTGGTGCCTGGCGGAAGTCTGCAATGTCCATTCCCCGGCCATTGAGATTGAACCGATTCACAGGGTGCTTTTTGGGGTGACTGCATCGGAACTTGCACAGGATTTTACTGCCTGGTTAAAAGCGCACGGTGCCGAGCCGCAGGGCGGGGAACAGTCCATCACGCTGACCGGCGCCTGCGGTGAATATACTTTTGATGCGGCGGGTTCCCCCGACCCGCTCGCAGTCGGAACGGCGGAGCATTTTATCGGGGATTATCTTGCCGCGCACCCAGGTGTGACGGTGGATTACATTCACGGTGAGCAGACCGCGCGCACGATGGCTGCGGACCCTGCCCGCCCCGCTGCGGCGGTGATTCTGCCGGAATTTGCCAAGGCTGACCTGTTCAAGGGTGTCGTGCTGGGCGGTGTGCTGCCCCGCAAAACCTTCAGCATGGGCCATGCGGAGGAAAAGCGCTACTATAATGAGTGCCGCAGTTTGATTGCAGAGCCGTGAGCAGCCCTGAACAAAGAAAATAACTTCCAGTCAACCCCCTCATTGCCGGGACGGCTGCCCCGGATGACCAGGCTGACATCTTCTGTTTGAATGGAGTGGAACACCATGCCCAACAACGAAAAACCTTCTGAAAATCGGATACCCCGCGAAGGGCAAAGCCCGGCTGCCCGCCGGCGTCGCCGCCGCCGTGCACCCCATGCCGGGGCCGAGAATGCTGCTCCGGCACAGCGCAGTGCACCGCAGGGAACTCAGCCGCCCCGTCAGCCTGCACCGGGCCGCGCACCTGCGCCGCGCCCGCCGCGCCCGCCGCGTGCGGGAAACGGTCCCGCCAATCCCGGGAACCAGCCGCCTAAAGGCAAAAAGCCGGCACCGCAGCCCGGCGCCCAGCCGCCGCGCCGCGGTCCGGCTCCGTCTGCGCCGGAAAACCCGCCGCAGAACCGGAACCGCCGTGCGCAGCCTGCGCCCGAACCGGCCCCGGAGCGCCGGAACCGCCCGCCGCAGCCTGCTCCGCGCGGCCGCGGCCGCGCGGAGCGGGAGGAAGATCCCGGGCTGGAACTGATCTCCCGCCGCCCGCCCAAACAGAAATACGCAAACTTTGAGGAATATATGGCAGCTCACGGCGGTGCCACCGCCCCTATCCCCGGTGAGGAGCAGGAGGAACGGATGCCGCAGCCGCCGGAGGTGAGCCAATGACCCCTCAGTCTGCCGCCGCTCTGCGCTGCCCGGTCTGTCAGGCACCGCTCATGCCGCTTGGAACCTCGCTGCGCTGCCCGCAGGGCCACAGCTATGACGTTGCAAAGGAGGGGTACGTCAATCTGCTCCCCATCCAGAAGCGTCATGCGGCGGACCCCGGGGACAATAAACTCATGGTTCGTGCCCGCCGCAGTTTTCTCGGCGCGGGGTATTATCAGCCGTTCCAGGACGCTTTGGCGGAGCTATGCCTGCAATATGCGCCGCAGGAAGGCTGTACCCATGTAGTGGATGCAGGCTGCGGCGAGGGCAGTTATGACCGTGCGATTTTGGATGCCTTTGCTGCCGAAGGCCGCCCCTGTGTGCTGGCGGGCTTTGACCTTTCCCGTGATGCGGTTCGCCTTGCGGCTAAACTTTCGCCCGAGGGCGCTTTTGCGGTGGGCGGCAGTTTCTGTGCACCCATCCGGGACGGCTGGGCCGATATTCTCGTGAACGTTTTTTCTCCCTTCGCCAGGGAAGAATTCTGCCGGATGCTGCGCCCCGGCGGCGTGCTGCTCTATGCAGTGCCCACGCCGCGCCATCTTTTTGAACTCAAAGAAGTCCTCTACGCCGAACCGTATGAGAACGCCGGTGAACAGACCGAGTATGAGGGCTTTACCCGTGTGGGGGAACGCACCGTTACCGGTTCCATCACGGTGGAGGGCGAGCAAATCCGCAACCTCTTTGCCATGACACCATATTTCTGGAAAACACCGGTCGCCGGCACCAAAAAACTCAATGAGCTGGACACCCTCACCACCGAAACAGGGTTCCGCTTCCTGATCTACCGCCGTCAGGGCTGACGGTAAAACAAATCGACCCCCGGACCTGCATGGAACCCATGCGGTACGGGGGTCGAAAGTTTTGCGGGATTATCCGGCAATCACGCCGAAAGCGGAAACGCCGAGCACGCTCAGCGCGCCCATAATGCAGCCGGCCAGCAGAACGCCGCCCATGCAGGCGAGAACGCTCTTTTTGAAGCCCATATCCAGCAGGCTTGCGGCCAGTGTGCCGGTCCAGGCACCGGTTCCCGGCAGAGGAATGCCGACAAAGAGCAGCAGCGCCACGAACAGACCGCGCCCGGCAGTGGCCTTGAGCTTCTCGCCGCCCTTATGGCCTTTGTTGAGGCACCAGGTAAAGAACCGGCCAATCACCGGCTTGTCAGAACCCCACTCAAGAATGCGGCGCGCAAAGAGATAGATGAAAGGCACCGGAATCATGTTGCCGATGATGGCAACCAGATAGGTGCTCCACAGCGGCAGACCGAACGCCACGCCGTAGGGGATAGCCCCGCGCAGCTCAATGAGCGGCACCATGGAGACAAGAAAGACAATCAGATATTTTTTGAGCATTGTAAAACCTCACCATTGTTCACTCAGATTCTATTCGCATACGTTCACTATTATACATGATTGCCGGCGGACCCGCAAGACGCAGCAGAGCCAAAAGCGCGGTGGGCTTTCCGGCGGATTTTGTGGGCAATGCCTACAAAATCCGCTGCGTTCATAATTGATTCACATCCATTCCGGACGTACAAAACAAACAGGTGCAAACCATGCCGGGATATGATATAATTAAAAGGCTAAGAGAAACAAAATACTGGGAAGGGAAGGGAATACAGCATGAACCGGGTTGAAGCAATGGAAGAATACAACCGGGCGCTGAGACAGGGACAGAAAAACTACCGTGAAAAGATTATGGACGGTCAGTATCCTTACCTGCCGGCGCTGGATGACTGGATGGAGAAAACTGCCGCGGAAACCCAGCTTCCGCTCGGAACGCTGGAAATCCCGCTGGATCAGGTGACCGGTACCCGCACGGCGGGCCGTACCGCTGCCTTTGCTGCCAATTTTATGCCGCTTCTGCCCTCAAGCAGTGAGTTTGCCACAAAGTGGGTTTCGCTCTGCCAGGCGCATATGGAGGAGGGCATCCATGACCCGATCCGGTGCTATGAATACCTCGGGCATTTTTATGTGCAGGAGGGCAACAAGCGGGTCAGTGTGCTGAAGTATTTCGGTGCGGATTCCATTTTGGCTACGGTCACCCGCATTGTCCCCCCGTACAGCGACAGCCCGCAGATTCGCATCTATTATGAGTTCATGGACTTTTTCCCGGTCTGTGGGCTGTACACGCTCAACTTTACGCAGGAGGGCAGCTATGCCCGTCTGCAGAAAGCGCTGGGCAAAGCACCGGGTGAAAAATGGAGCGATGATGACAAGGCGGACATTGTCAGCCTGCTGAACTGGACCAAAAAAGCCTACTATGCCCACGGCGGTGCGCGGATGCACACCACGGCGGCGGATGTGCTGCTGCTTTTGCTCCGGCTTTATAAAATTGAAAATCTCAAAAAATATTCGCCCGCAGAATTGGCCAAAGCCATTGACGCCATCTGGGATGATGTGCTGGCCCTCGAGCGCCCGGAACCGGTCAAGCTCAGCACCCAGCCTGCCGCCCCGGCGGAGGAAAAGACCGGCCTGCTCAACCGGATCCTGCCCGGCAAACGCAGCAATGCGCCGGAACATCTCAAGGTTGCGTTTGTCAATGAGCGTACGCCGGAAACCAGCACATGGACGAATCAGCATGAGTTCGGCCGCACGCAGCTGGATATGGTCTTTGAAGGTCAGGTGGAGACAGTGGCCTACCACGGTGCCGTCCCCGGCGAAAACGCCGATGAACTGGTGGAACAGGCCATTCAGGAGGGGGCGGACATGGTCTTTACCACCACCCCCAAGCTGGTGGGCGCTTCCCTGCGCGCAGCTCTGCGCCATCCCGAGGTCCGTATCCTGAACTGCTCGGTGGATATGCCCTATGCGTCCATCCGGACTTACTACACCCGCGTGTATGAGGCAAAGTTCATCACCGGCGCCATTGCGGCCGCCGTCTGCCCGGGGGACTGCATCGGCTATGTGGCCGATACCCCCACCTTCGGCACACCGGCCAACATCAACGCGTTTGCGCTCGGTGCCCGGATGGTCAACCCCCGGGTCAAGGTGGATTTGCAGTGGACCTGCCTGCCCGGTGAGCCCGTCCGCCATTTTGCTGAACGGGGAATCACGGTGATTTCGGGCCGTGATGCGCCGATGCCCAACCGTCCGTCACGGGAGTTTGGAACCTTCCTCATGAAGCCGGATGGGCGGCTCATGGATTTGGCCAGTCCCTTCTGGCACTGGGGTCAGTTCTACGAGAATGTTGTGCGCAGCGTGCTGGACGGTGGCTGGTCGCGGGATAAGTCCGGCACCGATGGACGCGCCGTCAACTACTGGTGGGGTATGAACAGCGGTGTCATGGATGTACTGTTCAGCCGTGAACTGCCCCATGATGTCCGGCATCTGGCGGATATTCTGCGCTCCGGCATTATTTCGGGCAGCATTGACCCCTTTGCCTGCCATATCACAGCGCAGGATGGGCGTCTCATGAATGAGGGCATCAACGGATTCACCCCCGAACAGATTCTCCACATGGACTGGCTCTGTGATGCTGTGGAGGGACACATCCCCGAATTTGACGAGCTCACGGAGGTCGCCCGCCCGCTTTACCGGATGCAGGGCATCCACCGCGACCTTTTGCCTGCCGAAAAGGAGGCCGAACTATGAGGATTCTGGCCGTTTCGGACGAGGAATCCAAGTACCTCTGGGACTATTATGAGCCGGAAAAACTGCACGGCATCGACCTGATTATCGGCTGTGGGGATTTGAGCCGTCATTATCTTGAATTCCTCAGCGATGTTGCGCCGGTCCCGGTTCTCTATGTCCACGGAAACCATGATGCCTCGTTTGACCAGCATCCGCCGAGGGGCGTTATCTGCATTGATGATGAAGTGTACTGCTACAAAGGCTACCGGATCGCGGGGTTAGGCGGAAGCTGCCGCTACCGCGCCGGCACCTGGCAGTTTACCGAGGCCGAAATGAAGCGCCGCATCCGCAAAATGCAGGGCAAAATTCGCCATGCGGGCGGTGTGGATATTCTTGTAACGCACGCACCGCTGCACGGTTACGGGGATTTCAGCGACCTGCCCCACCGCGGCTTTACGGTGTTTGCCGAACTGCTTGATGAGTATCGCCCCGAACTGATGCTGCATGGGCATATCCATCTCAACTACGGTGCGAACATCCCCCGTGAGCAGCGCTACGGCTCGACCCGCATTGTCAACTGCTACGAGCGGATGATTCTGGACCTTGAAGACCGCCCCGCCCCGCCGCCCCGCCTTTCCCTTGCTGAGCGGCTGCGTCTGCGCGGCACGACGCATAAAACTACACAATAAAAACAGGAGTATTTCTATATGAACCAAACCAAAATCGGCGTTTTGGGAGCCGGTACCTGGGGTACCGCTCTGGCCCGTCTGCTGGCTGTCAACGGCTGCGATGTCACAATGTGGAGCGCATTGCCCTCGGAACTGGACAATTTGGCCGCAACGCACGCGCACCCCAATCTGCCGGGCATGACCCTGCCGAAGGAAATGCACTTCACGGCCGATATGAAAGAACTGTGCGCGGGCAAAGACGTCCTTCTCTTTGCCGTTCCGTCCGTTTTTGTGCGTTCCACCGCAAAGAAGGCGGCACCCTGCGCCCGGGATGGCCAGCTGATTGTGGATGTGGCTAAGGGAGTGGAAGAAAAGACCCTTATGACCATGTCCGAAATCATCGAGGAAGAATTTGCCGCTGCGGGGCGGAAAAACTGCCGTGTTGTGGCACTCTCCGGCCCCACCCACGCCGAGGAAGTGGCGCGCGACCTGCCCACACTGATTGTGGCGGGCAGCAAGGATGAGGAGGCGGCCCGTCGCGTGCAGCAGGTGTTCACCACCCCGACTTTCCGTGTCTATACCAACTCGGACCGCCGCGGCGTTGAGCTGGGCGGCGCAGTCAAAAACGTCATTGCGCTGGCTGTCGGCATTGCGATGGGCTTGGGCTACGGCGATAACGCCAAGGCGGCGCTCATCACCCGAGGCAACACCGAACTGGCCCGCCTCGGCGCTGCCATGGGCTGCCAGGCCGAGACCTTCGCGGGGCTGTCCGGCATGGGTGACCTCATCGTGACCTGCACCAGTATGCACAGCCGCAATCTGCACGCCGGTATCCTGATCGGGCAGGGTGCGGATGTGGAAACCGCCAAGCGGGAAGTCGGTCAGGTCGTGGAGGGGATCAATGCCCTGCCCGCCGCCTGCAAACTTGCCCAAAAATATAACGTTGAAATGCCCATCGTCGAGTCGGTTGAAGAAATCCTCAGCGGTCGTCTTGCCGCTAGCGATGCGCTTGCCGCTCTTATGGGCCGTGAACTCAAGCCGGAATAATCGGACCGATAAAATAAAGACACGCCGTACCTCGGGGAAATCACCCGGAACACGGCGTGTTTTTTATTCAAATGAGTTCCTTCCTGTCCAGCACGGCGCGAATCAGCGTATCGCCGTCATAGGTCAGCGAAAGGTGAAAAAACGGCGCATCCTTGGCCAGCAGGTCAAGAAATATTTTGTCCCCTTCCCAAATGGGCAGGGTGGGCACGGCGGATTTTGCGACCCACTCGAGCGTTCCTTCCGTGCAGTCCGTCATCGTGCCGGAAAAATCACTGCCCGTGAACAAGTGCATCCGTTCCGCGGGCCACGGCTCACAGGTAAAATCCACGATGCCGCGGTAGTGAACCTGTCCTAAACGCAGGCCGGTCTCCTCCAGAACTTCGCGCCGTACGCACTGCTCCGCGTCCTCGCCCGGCTCAAACTTGCCGCCCACGCCAATCCATTTGTCATGGTTGACATCATTTTTCTTCTTTACGCGGTGCAGCATCAGGTAACAGTCATCCTGTTCAAGATAGCACAGCGTTGTCTGCAAAAGTTCCGCCACGGCAGTCAGCTCCTTTTCATTTTGTCCATTGTAGCATTTCACCGCACAAAGAGCAAGCGCCGGAGGTGACAAGACGGCAGAGATATGATATAATAAAACTCTATAGGTCTTATCGACCGGAATATATGAAAGGACTTGTTAATTTGTTAAAAAAACTCAAGCAGGAACTCAAATGGAACTCCTGCCTGCTGGCACTCTTGGGCAGTGCAATCCTTGCTTTTGGGCTCTACAACATCCACTCCATCTCCAACGTGACGGAGGGCGGCGTGCTGGGCCTGACCCTGCTGCTCCACCATTGGTTCGGCATCTCGCCGTCCGCTTCGGGTGCGGTGCTTAACCTTGCCTGCTACCTGCTGGGTCTGCGCACGCTCGGCGTGTCATTTTTGGCCTATTCGCTCCTCTCGGGCGGCGGATTTTCACTGTTCTACGCAATTTTTGAGCAGTTCCCGCCCATCTGGCCGCAGATCGCGGAGCATCCGCTGATTGCTGCAATCGTGGGCGCTGTTTTTGTGGGCGTGGGCGCCGGTCTGAGCGTCCGCGCGGGCGGCGCGCCGAGCGGCGATGATGCACTCGCCATGAGCCTTTCCCGCTTGCTGCATCAGCCCATCGAGCGCATTTATCTGATCAGCGACCTCATTGTTCTTGCCATGTCGGTGAGTTATATTCCGCTGCCAAGGCTTGCCTACTCACTGCTGACGGTCATCCTTTCCGGTCAGATTATCGGCTTCATTCAGCGCATCGGCGCGCCCGTGCCCGAGCCTGCGGCTGAAAGCTGAACCATCTTTATAAAAATCAAAGGCCATGTATCTCGTTTGCGTGATACACGGCCTTTTGCATTTTCAGTTTTGTCAGCGGCAAACCTGCCTGTCATTTAGACCCGAAGCCCTGCGATATATACCACAACGGCAAGGATGGGCAGAATCGTCCAGGCAATATACCGCCCGGCAATCTCGAACTCAGACGGTTCAACACTTTCCACGTTGCTGACCCGGAAAATCAGTCCGAGCCGGAAAGCCTCATCGGCAAACAGAATCAGCGCGATATTCAAAAGCACAACCACCGTGCCGAAGAACCAGATGGGCCAGCTGCACCGGGA
>JAQXGE010000009.1 GCA_029006135.1 Oscillospiraceae bacterium
CGGTCTGCTATGTGCAGGGCGGTCAGACCATCGGCGTAGGCGCCGGTCAGCAGAGCCGCATCCACTGCACCCGTCTGGCGGGTCAGAAGGCCGACAACTGGCAGCTCCGCCATATGCCCAAGGTCCTGGACCTGCCGTTCCGTGACGACATTGCCAAGCCCAACCGCGACAATGCGATTGATGTCTATATCGGCGATACGCCGGAGGATGTAATCGGCGATGACGTCTGGGCCGAGACCTTCACCCGTCAGCCCGAACCCCTGACGGCCGAGGAAAAGAAAGAATGGCTCAGCCATGTGACCGGCGTGTCCCTTGGCAGTGACGCCTTCTTCCCCTTCGGCGACAACATTGAGCGTGCCCGCCGCAGCGGCGTGACCGCTATTGTTCAGCCGGGCGGTTCCATCCGTGACGCACAGGTGATTGAGACCTGCGATAAGTACAACATCGCGATGGCATTCTGCGGAATCCGGCTGTTCCATCACTAAGCTATAACGAGGCCCTGCATGACTGTTTTTGGTGAAAAAAGAGCTTCCCTGCGCCTGCTGTTTGACAGCGGGTTGGGTTGTGTACGCTTTTTTGCCAAGCGGTGCGGGGCTTTTCGATTTTTCCAGCGCTCAGGACCCGGTTCTGAGCGGCGGGGACAGTTTTCGGGCGGGGTTCCGGCCGAAAATGTAAAAGACGTTATAAAGGAGTTTTTGTCATGAAAATTCTGGTTGTGGGCGGCGGCGGACGCGAGCACGCCATTATCCGCGCACTGAAAAAAAGCCCTGACTGCACCGAAATCTGGTGCGCACCGGGCAATGGCGGTATCAGCTATGACGCCAAATGCCGCGACATTCCTGCCACTGACGTGAAGGCAATGGTTGCCTTTGCCAAAGAGGAAGCCTTTGATTATGTCGTTGTTGCGCAGGACGATCCGCTTGCATTGGGCATGGTAGACGCACTTGCGCAGGAAGGTATTCCGGCCTTTGGCCCCAACGCCGCAGCAGCCCGCATTGAGGCCAGCAAGGTATTCAGCAAAAATCTGATGAAGAAGTACGGCATCCCCACGGCCGACTATGAGACTTTTGATGATCCCGGCAAGGTTATGGCCTATATCCGCGAAAAGAACAAGTACCCGGTCGTTATCAAGGCTGACGGTCTGGCGCTTGGCAAGGGTGTTCTGATTTGCCAGAACGAGGCCGAGGCCGAGGCAGGCGTTCAGGAAATCATGCTGGACAAAAAGTTCGGCGCCTCCGGCAACCAAGTCGTTGTGGAGGAATTTTTGACTGGCCCGGAAGTGAGCGTGCTCTCTTTCTGCGATGGCAAGACCGTCAAGCCGATGGTTTCCAGCATGGACCACAAGCGTGCGCTGGACCATGACGAAGGGTTGAACACCGGCGGCATGGGCACGGTAGCTCCCAATCCTTGCTATACGCCGGAACTGGCGGCGGAGTGCATGGAAAAGATTTTCCTGCCCACCGTAGCCGCAATGGAAAAAGAAGGCTGCCCGTTCAAGGGATGTCTCTATTTTGGCCTGATGATGACGCCGGACGGGCCTAAGGTGATTGAATACAACTGCCGCTTCGGCGACCCCGAAACCCAGGTGGTCCTGCCGCTGCTTGAAAGCGATTTGCTCACCGTCATGCTTGCCACGACCAACGGAACACTGGCCGAGACGGAAGTCCGCTTCAGCACCGATGCGGCGGCCTGCGTCATTCTGGCTTCGGGCGGCTACCCGGTTGCCTACGAGAAGGGCAAGGAGATTACCGGCCTGACAAACGGGCAGCTTCCCGATGCCAAAGATGTTACGGTGTACCACGCCGGCACGGCGCTCAAGGATGGCAAGCTCGTCACCCATGGCGGGCGCGTTCTGGGCGTGACGGCCACGGCTCCGACGCTTGAACAGGCGCTTGAAAAAGCCTACGCCGCAACGGAGTGCATTTCCTTTGACAAGATGCACAAGCGCACCGACATTGGCGCACGCGCACTGGCCGCCATGCACTAAGATAGGGGGAATTTCAATGGTATATCGTATTTATGTAGAAAAGAAACCCGGCTTTGACGGCGAAGCGCAGGGACTGCTGCACGAACTGACCGAGCTTGTTGGCATTACGAACCTCAAGGGTCTGCGCCTGCTCAACCGGTATGACGTGGAAGGCATTGACCGTGAACTGTTTGATAAAGCCATCCCCACCGTGTTCAGCGAACCGCCGGTGGATGTGACCTATGACGAACTGCCTGCGGCACAGACCGTGTTTGCGGTGGAGTATCTGCCCGGTCAGTTTGACCAGCGCGCAGACTCCGCCTCCCAGTGCATTCAGCTGCTCAGCCAGGGCGAGCGCCCCGATGTGCGCAGCGCCCGCGTCTATCTGCTCGAGGGCGACCTCACCGCAGAAGATCTGGAGGCCATCAAGAAGTACGTTATCAACCCCGTGGAAGCGCGCGAGGCATCCCTTGAGGTGCGCGACACCCTCAAGATGGAATTTGCCATTCCCACCAGTGTTGAGACGCTGACCGGCTTCCTCTCTCTCGATGACGCGGCGCTCGAAGCGTTCCGCGTTGAGAAGGGCCTTGCGATGGACCACGCGGACATTGTGTTCTGCCAGGAATATTTCAAGTCCGAGCACCGCGACCCGACCATCACCGAGATTCGCCTGATTGACACTTACTGGTCCGACCACTGCCGCCACACGACCTTCGGCACGATTCTGGATAACGTTCAGATTGACGATTCCGTGGTTCAGGCCGCTTTTGACCGCTATATGGCACTGCGGACCGAGACCGGCCGCGAGGAGAAGAACCGCAACCTGATGGATGTGGGCACCATTGCCGCCAAGGCGCTCAAAAAGCGCGGCGTGCTGAAGAATCTTGACGAGAGTGAAGAAATCAACGCCTGCACCGTCAAGATCAAGTGTGATGTGGACGGTGAGGAACAGGATTGGCTGTTCCTGTTCAAGAACGAAACGCACAACCATCCCACCGAGATTGAGCCGTTCGGCGGTGCTGCCACCTGCATCGGCGGCGCAATCCGCGACCCGCTTTCGGGACGCAGCTATGTCTATCAGGCAATGCGCGTCACCGGCGCGGGCGATCCGCTCCAGCCGGTTTCCGAAACAATGCCCGGCAAGCTGCCCCAGCGCAAACTTGTGACCACCGCTGCGGCAGGCTATTCCAGCTACGGCAACCAGATTGGCCTTGCCACCGGTCAGGTTGCGGAACTGTACCATCCTGGCTACGTTGCCAAGCGCATGGAGATTGGCGCCGTTGTGGGTGCCACTCCCGCAAGCCATGTACGCCGCGAGGAGCCGCAGCCGGGCGACGTTATCATTCTGCTCGGCGGACGGACCGGACGCGACGGCATTGGCGGCGCAACGGGTTCCAGCAAGGCGCACAAACTGACGAGCCTTGAGACCTGCGGCGCCGAGGTGCAGAAGGGCAACGCCCCCATTGAGAGAAAGCTCCAGCGTCTGTTCCGCCGGGAGGATGCCTGCCGCATGATTAAGCGCTGCAATGACTTCGGCGCAGGCGGCGTTTCGGTTGCCATCGGCGAACTGGCAGACGGACTGGATATTGACCTCAACAAGGTCACCAAGAAATACGAAGGCCTTGACGGCACCGAACTGGCCATCAGTGAGAGCCAGGAGCGCATGGCCGTGGCGGTTGCCGCCGAGGACGCGCCCCGCTTTATTGCTCTGGCCAACGAGGAGAACCTTGAAGCCACCGTTGTGGCTGTCGTCACCGAGGAGAAGCGGATGCGTGAGCGCTGGAACGGCGTGGCCATTGTCGACCTCTCCCGTGAGTTCCTCAATTCCAACGGTGCGGAGCGCCATGCGGACGTTCACGTTCTGCCCGGCACCGTCTGGCAGCCCCAGTGGGCCGGCCGCAGCTTTGCTGAAAAGCTGGAAAACCTTGTCACCGACCTGAACGTGTGCAGCCAGAAAGGCCTTGGTGAGCGGTTTGACTCCACCATCGGCGCTTCCACCGTGCTGATGCCCTACGGCGGCAAATACCAGCTCACCCCCGCCATGGCTATGGCGGCCAAACTGCCTGTGGACGGCGAAACCACAACCTGCTCCGGCATGGCATGGGGCTTTAACCCCTACCTGACCGAGGCGGACCCCTACCGCGGCGCCTACATGGCCGTTGTGGAGAGCGTGACCAAGCTGGTCTGCGCCGGTTTCCGCCATGAGGATATGTACCTGACCTTCCAGGAATACTTCAAGCATCTCGGCACTGACCCGGAGCGCTGGGGTCAGCCTCTGGCGGCTCTGCTCGGTGCACTGGACGCTCAGATGGGTCTGGGCATTGCGGCCATCGGCGGCAAGGACAGTATGTCCGGCAGCTTTGAGGGTCTGGATGTTCCCCCCACGCTCGTGAGCTTTGCCACCGCAGTCGGCAAGACGAGCAACGTGCTCAGCCCCGAATTTAAGAAAGCCAACAGTTCCGTTGTCATCCTCAAGCCGCAGTACAAGAACGGCCTGCCTGAGATTGGCAGCCTGCTCGCCATCTACAAGACCGTTGAGCAGATGATTGATGAAGGCAAGGTTCTGGCCGCTGCTACCCCCGGCTACGGCGGTGTGGCTGAGGCGCTGTTCAAGATGTGCGTGGGCAACCATGTAGGTCTGAGCCTGAGCCGTGACATTAAACTTGACGACCTGTTCAAGCCCTGCTACGGTGCTGTCATCCTGGAACTGCTTGAGCCTGCCGCCGGTGAGTTCCTAGGCTTCACCACCGTGGATTATGTCCTTACGGCGGGCGGCAACCCCATTGACCTTGCTCCGCTGCAGGACAAATGGGAAGGCAAACTCGAGCCGGTTTTCCCCTACCGCAAACCGGGTGAGCACGTGGAAAAGCTCGAATACAAGACGACGCTCTTCCAGCGTGTTGCGCCTGCCGTACGTCTGGCAACGCCGCGGGTCATCATCCCCGTATTCCCCGGCACCAACTGCGAGTATGACACGGCCCGCGCCTTCCGCCGCGCCGGTGCCGACCCGCGTGTGCTGGTTCTGCGCAACCTGACGCCCGCCGATGTTGCCGAAAGCTGCGAAGCGCTGGTGCGGGAAATTGATCAGGCGCAGATTCTGATGCTGCCCGGCGGCTTCAGCGGCGGCGATGAGCCGGATGGTTCCGCCAAGTTTATCACGGCGTTCTTCCGCTCCCCTGCCGTGGCGGACGCGGTCAACCGTCTGCTCAATCAGCGCGATGGTCTGGCGCTGGGCATCTGCAACGGCTTCCAGGCGCTCATCAAGCTGGGTCTTGTTCCCTACGGTGAGATTCGTCCCATCACGGAAAATGACCCCACGCTGACCTTCAACACGATTCACCGCCACCAGAGTATGCTTGTGCGCACCCGCGTGGCCTCCAACAAGAGTCCCTGGCTCAGTGAGTGCAATGTTGATGACGAACATCTTATTGCCATCAGCCACGGTGAAGGCCGCTTTGTCTGCAATGACGAACTGCTCGCTCAGCTGATTGCCAACGGTCAGATTGCCACGCAGTACGTTGATTTGGACTGCGAACCGACGATGGACCAGCGGTACAACCCCAACGGCTCGGTGCTTGCGATTGAAGGCATCACCAGCCCGGACGGCCGCGTCTTCGGCAAGATGGGTCACAGCGAGCGCAGCGGCGACAATCTTTACAAGAATGTGACCGGTGACAAATATCAGCCTATCTTTGAGGGCGGCGTAAATTACTTCAAGCTGTAACCGCTTTGCGGACAGCCACTTCGGAGAGGAGTTTCTTTATGGCACATGACCGTTATATTTCCCCGTTCAGCACCCGATACGCATCGGATGAAATGCAGTATATTTTCTCGGACGACAACAAGTTCCGTACCTGGCGCCGTCTTTGGATTGCGCTGGCCAAGGCCGAACAGAAGCAGGGTCTGGACATTACCGATGAACAGATTGCCGAACTGGAAGCGCACAAGGATGACATCAACTACGAGGATGCCGCTGCCCGGGAAAAGCTGGTGCGCCATGACGTGATGAGCCACGTCTACGCCTACGGCCTGCAGTGCCCCAAAGCCAAGGGCATCATTCATCTGGGCGCAACAAGCTGCTATGTCGGCGATAACACCGATGTCATCGTGATGCGGCAGGCCCTCGAACTGGTGCGCAAAAAGCTGATTGGCGTGATTTCCAACCTGGCGGATTTTGCCGAGCAGTACAAGGATATGCCCTGCCTCGCCTACACCCATTGCCAGCCCGCACAGCTCACCACGGTGGGCAAGCGCGCAACGCTCTGGATGAACGAGTTCTATATGGACCTGCAGGAGATTGACCATCAGCTTTCCCAGCTTGCGCTGCGCGGCGTCAAGGGTACGACCGGAACGCAGGCCAGCTTCATGGAACTGTTCAACGGCGATGCCTCCAAGGTTAAGGCAGTCGAGGCGGACGTCTGTGCCCAGATGGGCTTTGACAAGGTCGTTCCCGTCTGCGGACAGACCTACAGCCGCAAGGTGGATTACAATGTTCTTTCCGCCGTGGCAGGGCTTGCTCAGAGTGCGATGAAGATGGCCACCGACATCCGCCTGCTTGCCAACTTCAAGGAGATGGAGGAGCCGTTTGAGAAGAATCAGATTGGTTCCTCCGCCATGCCCTACAAGCGCAATCCCATGCGCTGTGAGCGTATCTGCGCGCTTGCCCGCTACCTCATGACGGATGTTCTGAACCCCGCCATGACCGCCGGTACCCAGTGGTTTGAGCGCACGCTGGATGACTCTGCCAACAAGCGTATCTCGATGGCAGAAGGCTTCCTGGCCGCTGATGCCATTCTCAATATCCTGCTGAACGTTTCGGACGGACTGGTGGTTTATCCCAAAGTCATCCGCAGCCGAGTGATGGCCGAACTGCCGTTCATGGCAAGCGAGAACATCATGATGAAAGCTGTCAAGAAGGGCGGCGACCGGCAGGAACTTCACGAGCGTCTGCGCGAGCACGCTGTGGCTGCAGCCGCTGTGGTCAAGCAGGAAGGCAAGCCCAACGACATGATTGCCCGCGTGGAAGCCGATCCTGCGTTCGGTCTGACCCGTGAGGAAATCGAGGCAGAGCTGACGCCTGAAGCCTTTACCGGCCGTGCTCCGCAGCAGGTGGAAGAATATCTCAACGAGGTCATTCGTCCTCTGCTCGCTGCCAATGCCGATGCAGTGGGCCAGAAAGCTGAATTGAGCGTTTGATCAAGCACTCTGCAGTGCCTGACTTGTTAAAATGAAAACCTCCCGGGAATCAGTGAAAGGGCTGCTTCCCGGGAGGTTTTTTTGATGATATTGTGCGCAGGAAAATGATTTGCCGCTTATTCGGCAGGCTCCTGTGTATCCGGTTCGGGTTCTGCAGAAGGTTCGGGGGTGGGCGTTGGCTCCTCCGCCGGGGTAAAAACAGCTTCCGTGGACCCGTCATCTTTTTGGTTGGAGACATCAAGTGTTCCGCGGTCACTGGACGTCAGGCCGCTGCCGCGGGTATCCAGAATAATAGCGGCGGCAAACCGGACTTTGTAGTCCAGATTGTTGGCAGTACCCAGCCGAACCGAGACACGTCCTTCATAAAGAACGCTGATTTCGTCCATATCCGTCATGGTAATCACGGTTGTGCCTTCCAGCAAGCCGTGTTTTTCCAATTCGTCCAGCAGTTCATGCAGGACTTCGTTGGTCTGTGTATCAAGCTGCGCCTGCTCCGGTGTGGCCATTCCCGGCTCGGACGTCTCTGCGGCGGACTGCCCTGCGTATTCCAAGGTGAGATACGCGCCGGGTGCCGTGCTTTGCCCCTGCGCAAGGTTTGCCTCAAGAAGAACGAGCCCGCTCGGCTCTGTGTTCTCCACACGCAGAATCTTGAGCTGACCGCTCAAGACCAGCCAGCTGCCGTTATACAGCAGTTTGAACTGCTCGGCTGCGGGGCGTACCTTGATGACCACGGTACCGGGAAGCTGCACATCCACCCGGGCCACATCGAGATATGGCAAGGCTGAAAGCAGCTGCGCGGACTTTTCTTTGGTGGAAAAACCGAGAAGGTTGTCCCCCACATTTACACCGACCGTGTCAATAATCTGCTGTTCGGTATAGATACCGGTGTCCGCAGGGGTGGTGCGTTCCGGCGTTTCAACCCGGAAATCTGTCACCTTGAACAGCAGGTTGATGGAAAGCACCACACCCAAAGCCAAAACGCCCGCCACGCAAAGCGCGCCCGCGATTGCCTTCCGGCGCCGGCGGCGTATCTGTTCCGCCCGCGTCACACGGCGCTGCGTCCCGGGTGCATTGCCGCGGTATCCGGGCTTTTGCGGGTTCTGCTGCGGGTGCTGCGTTCCTGCCTGCTGGCGTGACCGGTTATTCCCCGCGCCGGAAGGCTGTCTGGTGCTACGGCCGGGCGCCTGGTTCCGGCTGTTCGGCTGCCCATTTGCCGTCTTTGTGTTCTGCGGCGGACGCTGGGCGGCTGAACGGGCGTTGTTCTGCTGTTTTTTCTTCTTTTTTTTGCTGCGCGGCGCAGGTGCCGGGGCAGTGCTGCGCTCTAAACCGACACGATCCTGCACACTGCGGGGGGCGTGAGCCTGATGGGGAGGCACTTGATTTTTTTGACGGCGGCTGCGCTGGTCGCGATCCATACATGTGCCTCCTTTCCTGTTGATTGACTCGGTTGCTTCGGCGCGTCAGGCTTTGACGAGCGCCAGCAGTTTTTCTGTAATCAGTTCAAGGCTGTGCGGGTTGCCCAGCGTTGTGGCTGCCTGCCCCATTGCATTCAGGCGGCCCGGCTCGCCGAGAAGTTTCTGCACGGTCTCGATCAGTTTTTCCCCGGTCAGATCTTTTTCCTCAATAACCACGGCAGCACCGGCGTTTTGCAGTTCCAGTGCGTTGTAATACTGGTGATTCTCCGCCACGTTGGGACTGGGGATCAGGATTGCGGCGCGGCCCATCGCTTCAAGTTCCGCCAATGTAAGCGCGCCGGAGCGGGAAATTACAAGGTCTGCCGCCGCAAGGAGCTGCGGCATATTGTCGATATACTCTTTCACCACAAGGTTTTCGCCGGGAGTGAATCCCTCTTTGGCCGCCAAATCCTTGAAAAGCTGAACACCTCGGCTTCCTGTGGCATGGAGATGCAGAATATTCTGCCCGGTCTTTTGCTCCCATCCGCAAAGCTCTGCCACAACCTCATTGATGCGCCGTGCGCCCAGTGAACCGCCGAAGCTGAGAATTACCGTGCGGTCGCCGGCGTGAATGGCTTCACGCGCTGCGGTGCGGTCCTGGGTAAGAATCTCAGGGCGGACGGGATTGCCAACAACGATGGTCTTTTCGGGTGCACCGAGTTTTTCCACCGCAGCGGCGGAGGCGGCAAACACCACATCCACGTCCTTGGCAAGCAGCTTATTGGTCACGCCGGGGAAAGCATTTTGCTCATGAATGGCCGTATGGATGCCTTTTTTGGCTGCGGCCCGCACAACCGGGCCGCTGACATAGCCGCCGCACCCGATGACAAGGTCGGGTTTCACCTCACGCAGGATTGCCGCCGTGCGCGGCCCGGAGAGTGCAAGATGATAAAGCGCCACCACATTGCGGCCAATGTTTTTGGGCGTCAGTTTGCGCTGGAAACCGTTAATCTCGATATGATGGAACGGGTAGCCTGCCTTGGTGACAAGGCCGTATTCCATTCCCTCTTTCCGTCCGGCAAAATGGATCTCCGCCATCGGGTCCGCCTGACGCAGCGCGCCCGCAATCGCAAGGGCCGGGTTAATATGGCCGGCCGTTCCGCCGGCAGCAATGAGAACACGCATTCAAAACAGCTCCTTTATACTGGATTGCGGCGCCCGGGTGTGCCGCTGCGCATACGCCGAGCAAGTGCCTCCTGCTCCCGCTGATTTTGAGCGGCAGCCTGTGCATTGCCGGCGCGCGATATACTGAGCATGACGCCCATTTCACATAGAAGAATCAGCAGACTGGTTCCGCCCGATGAGAAGAACGGCAGGCTGATACCGGTATTGGGCAGCGTGGCCGTGACCACGCCGATATGGCAGAAGGTCTGCCACGCGATTTGAGCCATAATACCGATGCCCAGCATACTGCCAAAGTAATCCGGGCAGCGCAGTGCGATAAAAATTCCCTGAATAATCAGCGCCGCAAACAGCACGATGCAGATAATGGCGCCGATGAAGCCAAGTTCTTCGCACAGAACCGAGAAGATAAAGTCATTTGTAGCTTCGGGAAGCCAGAGATGTTTCTGGCGGCTGTTGCCGATGCCAAGACCGGTCAGCCCGCCCGAGGCAATGGAGTATAGGCTCTGCTGAGTCTGGTAAAGAACCTGCTCGTCCCCGCCTGAGGTCAGGCCCCAAGCGCCGAGACGCTGCTGAACATAGTTATCCTGGCTTGTGAGCATAAAAAGCAGTCCTGCCGCACCGACCGCACCGACCGGGAACAGCCAGCGCAGACCAACACCGCCGCAGAACATCATGGTCCCTGCAATGAGAATGATGAGAATGATTGCGGAGTTGTGTGGTTCCATATAGAGAAGAATCACAAACGGAATGAGCGGCAGCAGCGTGCCGACAATGCCGTGCAGGAAATCCCCGCGCTTTTCATAATTGGCATCTGCCCAGCAAGAGATGCCGAGAATCGTGGAGAACTTTGCAAGCTCGGAGGGCTGAAGAGAGGAGCCGAATAAGTAAACCCAACGGTGACAGCCGTTCTGGTCCTTACTGAACAGCGCGAGAACAAGAAGTGCCAGCGTGCCAAAATAAAGGTACCACTGCAAATGGCGCAGGCTGCGGTAGTTGACAAAGGAAATGATAAACATCAGCCCAATGCCAAAGATTGCAATCCCGACCTGCGGGCGGATGTAATAATAGATATCCCCGCCCATGCGGTAATAGCCCGTAGAGTAACTGGCGGAGAACAGCATGATGAGGCCGTACACAAGTACGAGCAGCAGCGTGCCGACAAAAGGCCAGGCAACCCGCCCGCGTTCCTCCTTGCGGAAGGTGATTTCTTTGAAAAAGCGAAAAAGATTGCCAAAGGCCAAATCAAAAAGTTGTGCAAAGGTCATGCGGGCACGGAGCCTCCCTTCACTCCGGGATTGCGGCAGCCTTCCCGGCATAGCGGGTCAGGCAGCCTGATTTTATACAAGATAAATGTACATCAAACCCAGCGCGACGCCCGCAATGGCAATCAGGCTGAAGAAGAAATCAATCTTGACTTCCCGCCAGCCGCGCATCTCGAACGCGTGGTGAATCGGTGTCATGCGGAAAATGCGTTTGCCGTGGGTAACTTTATAGTAAACGCGCTGGATGACCACGGTCATGGCCTCCCAGATATAGACAATGCCGAAGAACAGCACCAATTCCGGCCGGCCCATGATAAATGCCAATGCTGTAACCATGCCGCCAAAGAACATACTGCCGGTATCCCCCATAAACACCTTAGCGGGATAGAAGTTCCAGACAAGGAAGCCTGCGGCCGCAGCGGCCGTGGCGGCGGCAAGCACCGACACATGGTAAAAGCCGAGCGCACTGGCGGCGAGCAGGTAACCGAGCATTGAGACAAAGGTCACGCAGGAGCAAAGGCCATCCAGTCCGTCTGTCAGGTTGACGGCGTTCACAAGGAAGATGATGCCGAAGAAGGCAATGGGATAATAAAGCCAGCCCAAATCCACCGTTCCGACAAAAGGCAGTGAGATGAGGGTCGTCATCAGTCCCTGCGCGTGGAGGCCCAGCATAAAGCCGGCCGTAACCAGGAACTGCATAATCAGCTTCTGCCAGGCGACCAGTCCGAGGTTGCGGTGACGCACGACCTTGATATAGTCATCAAGGAAGCCGATAAAGCCGGAACCGAACGCAAGAAACAGGGCAAGCATCGCCGCGCGAACCTGCGCTGTGCCAAGCAGGTCCGGCGCATAGCGCCGGAATCCCACATAGACGAGTCCGCAGGAAACAAGGATGCCAAAGATGAAGCAAAGACCGCCCATAGTGGGGGTTCCCTGCTTTTTATTGTGCCAAGTCGGTCCGGATTCCCGGATGGTCTGACCGAAGTGAAGCCGGCGCAGAGCCGGAATGACAAAACAGCCCGAAAGAGCCGTGACGGCAAATGCGCCGATCGCCGCAGCGGCCAGCATCCAGGATACGATTGTTCCCATGTGGTATTCCCCCAAAAAATCAGGTATTCGGCAGCTCCGCATAAAGCGCTGCAAGCACATCCTCCAGCTTCATGGCGTGGCTTGCCTTTGCCAGCACCACATCACCGGGGCGCAGAGTACGCCTTAGATATTCTACTACTTCCTGTGCCGTTTGGCAATGGACTGCGGAAATTCCTCTGTTGGCGGCCTCCTGCGCCATAGCAGTGCTCAGCGGGCCGTAGGCTACGAGGATGTCTGCATTCTGTGCAGCCCATTCACCGGTCTGACGGTGGGCAGACTCGGAGGCAGTACCAAGTTCCAGCATATCTCCGAGCAGGGCGATGCGGCGGCCGCCCTCACCGGGCGTTTGATCTTTCAAAATAGAAAGAGCTGCCTTCATGCTGTCCGGGCTTGCATTGTAGCAATCTTCAATGAAGGTCACACCGCCGTGCCTGACAATATTCTGGCGCATTCCCGTTGTCTTGTATCTGGACAGGGCCTGTGCTGCCCGTGCATGGTCCAGCCCGAGCCGCGTAGCCGCCGCATAAGCTGCAAGAGCATCGGACACGGTATGATTGCCGACTGTGGGAATTGTCACCTCGTAGCGCTCAATCTCCCCTGCCCCGCTGTCAATGAGCGTAAAAGCAGTACCGTTTCCGGCGGGACGGATGTTTTCTGCACGGACCTCCGCGTTCTGCGCCTCAATTCCGAACCATACAGGGCGAAGCCGATCGGGCAGCGTGGCTGTGGGAAGCAGATCATCATCGGCGTTGAGAACCAGCGGGGCGCCGTCCGGCAGTCCCTGGCAGATTTCCAGCTTTGCTTTCAGTATATTCTCGCGGCTTCCAAGATTTTCCAGGTGGGAAACCCCGATCTTGGTGATGATTCCGGCAGACGGGCGGGCCGTGCGGGTCAGGCGGGCAATTTCGCCAAGGTTGCTCATACCCATTTCCACCACAGCATACTCGGTCGTATCCTCAAGGCGGAACAGTGTGTTGGGCAGCCCAATCTCATTGTTCTGGTTGCCCTCGGTCTTGAGCGTGTTGCCGAAAGCGGACAGCACCGCATAGCAGAATTCTTTGGTTGTAGTTTTGCCCACGCTGCCGGTCACGCCAATCATCAGCGGGCTGAAAAGCATCCGGTAGTTGGATGCCATCCGGATCATGGCCCGGTGGCTCGAGGGACAGATGACCAGATGGTCCTCCGGCACACCTTCCACGGGATGGTTAGCGATAATATACTCTGCACCGGCTTTGTAAGCCGCGACGGCATAGTCATGGCCGTCCACTCTTTCGCCCGGGAAGCAGACAAAAACGCATCCGGGGATTACCTTGCGGGAATCCGTCACCACTGCCGTGATGGGGACCGGACGGGCCAGTGCAAGACCGGCCAGAAGTTCATTGGCATTCATAGGTTTCATGGAAGTCACTCTCCTATTCCTGAGTGTCAGGGTTTTCACCGGAATCGGCTGTCTCATCGGCGGCGCTATCGCCCGCCGCGTTGGTATCAGAGTCCGTCGCCGAGGTTTCCCCGGTGGTGAGCGTCACAACCGTGCCGAGCGGAACGCTGGACCCGGCTGCGACATCCTGCGCCGTAACCCGCGCGGACGGGTCACCGGAAATTCCGGCATTGATCCCGGCAGACTTGAGCATCTGGGCGGCAAATGTTCCCGTCTTGCCCACCGCATCGGGGACGGTCGCCATCTGGTTTTCACTGGACTGGGTATAACAGTAGACGGTGGAGCCGGCAGGAACCGTGGTTCCGCCCGCCGGGTACTGGTAAATCACGTCGCCATCGCTGCTGTCCACAAAGCGGTGGGAAAGTCCAGCCGCATTGAGATGAACCTGTGCTGCGGTCCAGCGGGTCCCAATCAGGTTAGGCACCGTGACCGTACCGTTCTCATCATAAGACGCATCGCGCTCAATGCCCAGATACGGTGCAATCTGGCTGATGATATTGCCCGTGATGGGCGCCACAATCTGAGAGGCGTAGTCATAGAGCCAGCGCGGATCATCCAGCATGACCAGCACAAGGATTTCCGGGTCATCGGCGGGCAGGATGGCTGCAAAGCTGATTGCCTTGCGGTAGTCCCCATCAGGGCGGTATTTGTAGACGCCCTTCCAGTCCAGCTGTTCTCCCGTACCGGACTTGCCGCCGATGCTGTAACCTGCAACGTACGCATTGCGGCATTTGTGGGCGCTATCATTGATGTCATTGCCCACGTTATTTTCCATCATGGCACAAATCTGCCGGCTGACTTCTTCACTCACAACCTGACGGCGGATTTCCGGCTCGGACTGCCAGACAATATTGCCCGTGTCGTCCGTCATGGTATCCACCACATACGGTGTCACAAGGTAACCCCCGTTGACGGTTGCCGCCACAGCGGTGGCCATCTGAATCAGGGTAAGTTTCTGGGACTGTCCAAAGGCAGTGGAGTAGAGGTCAGTCACGACATCCTCCATCTCCTTTTGGGTCTTGGAGATACCCTTTGCCTCATAGGGCAGATCGATGCCGGTGGTTTGGGTCAAACCGAACGCCTGATAGTAATTGTAGAAAAATTCGGGGCTCATCTTTTCTGCCGCCTGGATGAAGTAGAGGTTGCAGCTCTCATTGAGTGCGCCCGCCATATCCAGCCAGCCATGTGCATTGCCCTCGGCGCAGCGGTAGGTATGTTCCCACTCCGTTCCCTCAAAGACGGTCAAATTGCTGCCGCAGTAAAACTGTTGGTTCGCATCCATCAGACCGGAATCCAGCGCTGCTGCGGCCGTCATCAGCTTAAAGACCGAACCGGGATAATACAGCTCCGTCACAGCCTTGTTTTTCCATTGTGCCTCGCGGATCATGCCCTGAAGCGCGACCTTTTCACTGGGCAGTTCGGTGACGGTTCCATCCTCTGCCGTCTGGGTTCTCGGCTCCGTACCGATCACGCCGTCCTCGATCAGATCAGCAACCGCATCCTGGCCAAGGCGGCTCTGAAGCGTGGAGATTTCCTCCGCAGTAAGTGCGCTGCCCGCCCCATCAAGAATGGCCTGAAGCTTTGGCTCGGTGATGGCATAGGGGTCATTGGGGTCAAACTGTGATTCGGTTGCCATTCCATAAATGGCACCGGTCTTGACATTCATTACGATGGCACTGCCGCGGTTTTGAACACTGTAATCTTCAATAGCATTGGACAGTTCGGTTTCCAGTACATTTTGAATATTGTCGTCAATCGTCAGGTGCAGATTATAACCGTTGACAGGGTCATGGGTATCGGAACTTTCATTGGCCAGCTCGTAGCCCCAGGCATTTTCACTGCTGATGGTACGGCCGGGCGTTCCGGAAAGTTCCTCATCATAGGATTTTTCCAGTCCATACATTCCGCTTCCGTCACTGCCGCAGAAGCCAAGGACGGAGGAAAGGAATTCTCCGCAGGGATATTCTCGGGTGGAGGAGGATTCCTTATAGATGGAGAGAACCTTCTCTTTTTTGGCATTCGGGTCATCCTCCGGCAGACCGTTTGTCACACGCTTGGTGTTGGCATAGTCAATAATGTTCTGCGCCGTCACCATATCAACGCCCTGTGCAATCACACGGTATTCCTTGTCTGTGCGGCTGAGTTCCTTCAGGATTTCCTCCGCCGTGGGTGTGCCGCCCAGCATCTCACTGATTGTCTTGCTGGCTTCCTCAACGTAATCCTGATTACACTTAGCCGGATTGGCGATAATGTTCCACACAACGGTGGACTTAGCAAGCAGTTTGCCGGTCGATGAATAGATAGAGCCGCGGGTGGCAGGAATCCACTCATCGGAAAGCTGCTGTTCGGTGGCCTGGATGCGATACTGTTCCGCATCACGGAGCTGCAGAACATACAGCTGATAAATCAGCAGGCCGAATCCGAAAATCACAAAAACTGCTACGATAATCAGCGTGCGCAGCCGCATTGGCATATCCGCCATGTTGCGTTTCTGTCTTGCGCGGCGGGGGGTGTTGGGTTCCTTGGGCATAGCAAAGTTCCTTTAATCAAGCGTTATAATGTCAAAAAAGCGTGCTCCGGTCGGGATGCACGCTTCAGCGCAAAAAATCAGTTCCGTTCACGGATCAAAGCTGTCAATCAGGCTCAGAGCTGCGGCCTTGATGCTTTCAAGGAACTTGCCGGTGCTTCCTGTGCCTTTCTCGATTACGCTTTCATCCTCAAGACGGATATAGGTGACCTGGCTCGGGTCGGCTTTCACCAAGCCAAGTCGTCCCTCGGCCACGTCCTGCACGCTCGTGCGGTTGGTGATGCTGTCCATCGAGGAGGAGAGATAGTCATAGTAACTCTGAGCCGTTGTCAGCTCGCGGCGGGTCGCATCAATCTCACCCGAAAGTTCGGTAATGCGTGCCTGGCTTGCAACAATGCTGACAAGCAATCCCATAAACAGGGCAATCACAAGTACCATACCCGCCGTGCTGAATGCCTGCCGCGCACGGCTCATGCCGTACCGACCGCCCTTGATGACCTTGACGCGGGGCTGCACGGTTTCTTCTCTGCGATGTTTGGTATTCATGGATGAAGCTGCTGCGGATGCCATGGATACCGCCCCCTTTCTTTATCAAAACAGACCGAAAACAAAATCAGAGTTTTTCCAGTACGCGGAGTTTGGCGGACCGGCTGCGGCGGTTAACCTCACGCTCGGCGTCATCCGCTTCAATGGGTTTGCGGGTAATCAGCCGTGCCTTGGGCACCCCGCCGCAGGTGCAGACAGGCTGCTCCGGCGGGCAGGTACAGGCCTGCGCCCAGCGGCGGAACTTCTGCTTTACAAGGCGGTCCTCAAGACTGTGGAACGTGATGATACAGAATCTTCCGCCCGGCGCCAGACGGCTGAAGATTACTTCCATTCCCTCATTGAGGGCATCCAGTTCACCGTTCACGGCAATACGGATTGCCTGGAAACTGCGGCGTGCGGGATTTTTGTTTTTGCGCCGCTCGGCCGGCGGCATGGCGGACGCGATAACCTCAGCCAGCTGCATTGTGGTGAGGATTGGCTCGTCCTGACGCACCTTGACAATTTTGCCCGCAATCTGCCAGGCATACGGTTCCTCGCCGTATTCGCGCAGAATCCGGGTCAGTTCTTCACGGTCGAGGGTGTTCACCAGGTCGGCGGCCGTAGGCCCCTGCTGGCTCATCCGCATATCAAGCGGTGCATCGGCATGGTAGGAAAAACCGCGCTCAGCATCGTCGAGCTGATGGCTTGAAACGCCGAGATCGAGCAGGGCGCCCTGAATTGCCGGGATTTCCAGTTCATCCAGTACACGGGCCGCTTCACGGAAATTGGCCTGAACCACCCGGGCGGGCAGGCCCTTGAGCCTTTCGGTGGCCACTGCCACCGCATCCGGGTCCTGATCCAGTGAGATCAGCCGCCCGGTGGTCAGGCGCTTTGCAATTTCCTGTGAGTGGCCGGCTCCGCCCGCCGTTCCGTCCAAATAGGTGCCGGCCGGGTCAATTGCCAGACCTTCCAGACAAGGGCCAAGGAGTACCGGAACATGATTAAATTCCATCGTCTCATTCCTCCCTGTCCAGCTCAAAAATCAAGATTTTCCATTGCAGCGGTAAATTCTTCATCGGAATCCACCTGACCGGCTTCCCAGTCTGCCGTATTCCAAATTTCGGCAAACGTGCGGTTGCCAATCACCGTCACATCATGATCAAGATTCGCATACTCACGCAACTTGGCGGGAATCTGAATCCGGCCCTGTTTATCCGGCGTGACCTCCACGGCGGAAGAATAGAGCATTCGGCTCACGCTGCGGCCTTTGACAAGACCTTTTTCCGCTATGCGTTCCGCCACCTTTTCAAATTCCTCGGGCGGGAACGCTGCCAGACAATGATCCAGCCAGCGGGTGACAATGAAGGTCTCCCCCATTCCATCCCGAAACTTTGCGGGGAAATTCAACCGTCCTTTTGCGTCAATCGCATAGTCATATTGACCCACGAACATGGCTGAATGGTCCCCCTTTCCGGCTGAAGCTGTCGATTTTTTGACGTTTAGTGGGGAAATTGCGGTTAACAACTCCGTTGAAAGCGTGGAAAACTACCCACTATTAACCTCTATAACCCTTTTTTACCCACCACGACATCTATATAGTACCAAATTGCCGGGCAAAAAGCAAGCCCGCAGCGCCAAAAAAGCGCTGCGGGCGAGAACTTTTCACATTTGAAATGAGGGGTCCGGAATAGCCTGTTTTCAAGCCTTGGGTTTCTTCGCATTGCGCATATCACGGCTTGCCGCATTGCGCAGATTCATCCGCGTGTTCTTGATGTCCGCAACGCTGCGGGCAAGAACTTCTTCGGAATTTTTAAGAATGCTCTCACAGTAGGTTGCGGAAGCGCGGTTCAGCTCCTTAGCCTGATTCTGGGCGGCGCTGACAATTTCCACCGCTGCTTTCTGGGCACGCTTGGTGATCTCCTGGTCAGAGACCAGAACGCGGGCACGTTCCTCGGCCTGTTTGATAATATTATCTGCTTCCTGCTGGGCAGCCTTGACAATCTGCTCACGGTCAGACACGATTTTCTTACTGTCCCGCAGTTCATCGGGGAGGTTGTTGCGCACCTCATCAATAATATCACGGCAGCGCTCCACATCGACCACACGCTTGGTGGCTGCAAAAGGTACAGAAGTTCCTTCCTCCAGCGTTTCTTCCATCAAATCAAGCAGTTCATCAATGTTCATAACTTTTCCTCTTTCTCATAACGGGTAACAAGAATCTTGCCGTACTTATATTGTTTTGCTTTGACAAGCCCCGGCACCGCATCGGGCAGTTCTGCCGTCAGCTCAGTCTCGCACAGCACAACGCCGCCGGGCGCCATGTGGCTGGCAAGCAGCGGAAGGGCGCGGGCCACCGTTCCATGGTGGAATGGCGGGTCCAGCAGCGCAAGGTCAAACTGCTCCTGCGTTGCGGACAAAAAATGGAACGCATCATCGGGAATAACCCGGCTGCGCGCAAAGACATCTGCCGTGCGGCAGTTCGACATGATAATATTGATTGCCTCGCGGGAGGTATCTAAAAACACACAGCGGGCTGCGCCGCGGGAAAGTGCCTCAATGCCAAGCTGACCGCTGCCCGCAAACAGGTCAATGACCCGCGCGCCCGGCACAAGAAACTGCACGCTGGAGAACATTGCCTCCTTCACGCGGTTGATGGTGGGGCGTGTTACATCCTCCCCAGGAAGGGAGGTCAGATTTTTACCGCGGGCCGTACCCGCAATCACGCGCATCATTTGGTTCGCCTGCCTTTCATCCCTACATTATGAAGTGTTTATCGGACGTTGTCAAGGGAGAATTTGCGGAACATTCTCACTGCCGAAGTGCATTGTAAATCATTTCCGCCTTGGAATGGCTGATTCCCTTAACTTCCTCAAGGTCTGAGATGGACGCAGCCCGCACGGCTCCCACCGTTTTGAAGTGTGCAAGCAGTGCGGCACTGGTTTTTTCCCCAACGCCGGGGATTTCGGTCAATGTGGCAGCATAGGACTTTTTGTGCATCATCCGCTTGCGGTAATCGTTGGCGTAGCGATGCGTCTCATCCTGAATGTTGGTCACAAACGTGAAGATATTGCGATTGCGGTTGATTGCAATCTCACTGCCGTTCCCGTCCACCAGTGCGCGGGTGCGGTGGTGGTCATCCTTGACCATGCCGAAGGTTGGAACGTGTTCCAGGGCCGTGCCTTTGAGCGCAGCGCATACCGCACTGACCTGCCCGCGTCCGCCGTCGATGAGCAGCAAATCCGGCAGCGAAGCAAACTGGTTGGATTCACCATCCGGCTTTTCCCCGCGCTGTGCTGCCTCATATTCGGCTGCCCGGCGGGAAAGGGTTTCCGCCAGCGAGGCATAGTCATCGGTTCCGGCAACGGTTTTCATCTTGAATCGGCGGTAGCCACTGCGATAGGGTTTTCCGTCCCGGAACACCACCATGCCGCAGACGCTTGAGCCATCACCCCAGTTGGAAATATCGTAGCTTTCAATGATGCGGGGCGGAGATTTGAGCCCCATGACCTGAGCCGCTTCCTCGAGCAGTTTTTCTTCCCGGGTATAGCGTCCGCTCTCCCGTCCCAAACGCTCCACGGCGTTGGTGTAGGCCATTGTGACAAGTTTGGCAACGTCGCCGCGCTGCGGGACATACAGTTCCACATGGCTGCCCCGCGTCTCGCTCAACGCTTGTCCGAGCGCCTCAGCATCGGGGGGCAGAGCATCCACGGCGATGGTTTTGGGGATGCTCTCCCCGTTCAGATAATACTGGGGCAGAAATTCCTCCCGCACGGCGTTGATGTCACTGGTATCGTGAAAGACAAACTCCCTCTTGTCGGTCAACCGGCCTTCCCTATAGCGCAGGACCGCCGCGCAGACTGCGCGGGACGTACCGGCCAGCGCGACAATATCCATCTCGGTGCCGGAGTCCATGACAACCTTCTGTCCTGCCGCCACACGCTCTATGGCCGCAATCTGGTCCCGCAGGATGGCCGCGCTTTCAAAATCCAAGCGTTCTGAGGCAGCCTCCATCTTTTCCCTCAGCTGGCGGACAATATCTTTTTTGCCGTAGCGGATCATCCGGATTGCGCCCTGTACGGCATCATTGTAGGCTTCACAGCTCACTTTGCCGCTGCACACCGCCATACATTTGCCGATGTGTGCGTTCAGGCAGGGGCGGCCTTTGCCGATATCCCGCGGGAACTCGCGGTTGCAGCGCGGCAGCAGGAAGCAGTCCTGCGCCGTTTCCACCATTTCCCGCACAGCAAAGGAGGACGTGAACGGGCCAATATAGTCGGCATTGTCGTCATCTTTCTGCAGCGCGGCGGAAAGGCGGGGCCACTCCCCTCTTGTCACCTTGACATAGCTGTATCCCTTGTCATCCTTGAGCAGGATATTATATTTGGGGGTGTGTGCCTTGATTTGGCTGGCCTCAAGCACGAGCGCCTCAAATTCACTTTGACAGACAATCACATCAAAGGTGAAGGCGTGTTCAATCATCTGCGTCACCTTGGCATCATGAGGAACACCCTCCCGGAAATACTGGGAGACCCGGGTTCGCAGGCGCTTGGCCTTGCCAATATAGATGATTGTATCGCTTTTATCCCGAATGATATAGACACCGGGCAGCAGCGGCAGCATACAGGCTTTTTTATAGAGTTCGGGCTTTGTCATACCATTTTCCCCGCATTATGCAGACAAAAAAAGGCGGGTGATGCACTCACCCGCCGCAGAATCAAAAAATGATTACTCGGTGAAGCCGGAATTGACCAGCTTGACCAGGCCATCCACAGCAGCCTGCTCATCGGTGCCGTCCGCAATGATGCGGATCGTGGTACCGCCCACAATGCCAAGGCTGAGAACGCCCAGCAGGGACTTAGCATTCACACGGCGCTCCTCTTTCTCGACCCAGATGGAGGACTTATACTCGTTGGCCTTCTGAATGAAGAACGTAGCCGGACGAGCGTGCAGACCAACCTGATTCTCAACGGTAACTTCTTTAACGTACATAATTATTCTCTCCTACTTATAAAAAATGATACGCCCAAGTCTTCTACCGCGGGCAGCATTCAGGCGGTTTGCACAATAGAGAGCCGCCTTGATTGTCTCTATTTTATCCCATTTGTTCGACTTTGTACAGTGGAAAATTACAAATTTGTCAGGATTCCGCATTTGGCACAAAAGGCGCCGGCCGTCTTTGTACATATTCACCAGTTAATTTTCCACTTCATTGTGGATAGCTACGAAAGAATTACAATTTTTCTGTTTTCTTCCCGCAATATCGCATGACAAGATTTTCACCCTTGTCCTCATTTGCATCCGGTACAAATCCCATCCGGCGGAAAAGGCCGATAGCCGCCGTGTTGGAGTTTTCCACATTGAGCCATGGACTGCCATGTTCCGAAAGCTTTTTGAGGGCAAAGTCCAGCATTTTTGTGCCAATGCCCTGTTCCCGCGCGTCCGACTTGACAAACAGCTGTGCAATCTCCCCGGTTTTATGGCAGACACCTACCAAGGCATCCGGCGTTTCGCCCATCGAATGCAGATAAAACGCCCAGCCTGCCGAGCGCTTTGCCATCAGGTTTTCCCGGGCTGCTGCACATTCTTCCCCCTGTTCCCCCGTCAGCAGAGCCGCCGCGGCATCGAATTGCGCGTCTGTGCGGATAAGCTGGGCACGCTCACTGCGTTTCCATCGCGGGATTCGGGCAATAGGGTGGCTTTCACACCAGGCTTCATAGAGGTCAGGGCGACGCAGGCGGGTTCGTTCCCGGCTGCGCTGACCGCGCCAGGCGTCGATTTTATTATGGTCACCGGTGAGCAGCACCGGAGGAACCGCGCGGCCCTCCCAGACTTCGGGGCGAGTATACTGCGGGTACTCAATGAGTCCGTCCCAGTAGCTTTCCTCCTCGTAGCCTTTTTCCTCGGCCAGAACGCCAGGCTGAAGGCGAAGCACACTGTCCGCCACGACCAGACTGGCCAATTCACCGCCGGTGAGGACGTAATCGCCGATGGAGATTTCCTCATCGCCGAACGCCTCAATCACCCGCTCATCAATTCCCTCATAGTGGCCGCAGACAAGTGTCAGGCTGTCATAGGACGCCAGACGGCGGGCGGTCGTCTCATTGTAGGGCTGACCGGCGGCGGTCATGAATACAATATGGGGGCGTGCTCTGCCCTGTTCCTCACACTGACGCTGGACCTCACGCAGACAGTCCGCAATCGGCTGTGCATAGAGCACCATGCCGCAGCCGCCGCCGTAAGGATAGTCATCGGTCTGGCGCTGTTTGTTTTTCGTGTAATCCCGAATTTGATGGCAATGCGCCTCAAAGAGATTCTTTTCCCGCGCGCGGCCGAGGATGCTGGCGCTGAGGAATGTGTCGCAGAGTTCAGGGAAAAGTGTGACAATGTCAATCCGCATGGCCTTACTCCTCGTCACCGTTCACCGGCTCGTCAAACATTCCGCCGATGGGACGCATCGTTACGGTGCGGGCTGCAATATCTACCCCGATAATAAATTCCGGCACGGCGGGGATAAGGTGTTCCTTTCCCGCGGCATCGCGTACTGTGTAAATATCCTGCGCACCGGGGTGATCCACATCGGCAACCGTGCCGAGCGCGCGGCCGCTGTCGGCATCCAGAACCGTACAGCCAATCAGGTCATCGACAAAATAGCGGCCTTCCGGCAGGCGGGCATCCGCCTTGGCAAAGTAGTAGGTACGCCCTACCTGAGCACGGGCGGCATCCATGTCCTCGACCCCGGCCAAACGGACGAGCAGCATATTACCCTGGGCCCGGACGCCGCGCAGCGCAACTTCACCTTGCCCGGAGGCGGATGCGAAAAGCCGGCGGAAACGGGAAAGGAACTCTGCGCCATCGCACAGCGGCAGAGCCTTCATCTCGCCCCGAACGCCATGGGTGGATACAATCTTGCAGGCGGGAAGATAATCTTGCATGAGAATCTCCTTTTGTGAACCGGGAAATTGCGGCATTGTGCCGCAGCAATCAAAAAGCACCCTAACCGCGCAATGCGGCAGGGCGCCTGAGTGTGGCGATGATCAGCCGATCTCCACCACAGCTTTTTCGTTCTGGCGGACAGCGGCGGCACGCATGACAACGCGAATCGCCTTAGCAATGCGGCCCTGTTTGCCAATCACACGGCCCATGTCTTCCTCCGCCACCGTGAGGTGGTAGACGACAGCTCCGTCCTCGCGCGCGGGGTCAACCGTCACTTGCACCGCATCCTTGTTTTCTACCAGTCCGCGGGCAACGGCAATCAGCAGTTCCTGCATTTGGCGTTCCTCCATCGTGATTACAGGATGTTCTCTTTCTTGAGCAGAACGCGAACAGTGTCGGTGGGCTGAGCGCCGTTGGAGAGCCACTGCTTGGCCTTGTCAGCATCGATCTTCACAACGCTGGGCTCCTTGGTGGGATCGTAGTAGCCGATCTCCTCAATGAAACGGCCGTCACGAGCAAAACGGCTGTCAGCAACGACAATGCGGTAGAAGGGAGCTTTCTTGGCGCCCATGCGGCGCAGACGAATCTTAACCATGGTTTTTCCTCCAAAAATTTGTTTTACGGCCCTTTTGGGGCTTGCATTTATATATCACCCTGGGCCGTAATGGCTTACGGGTCATATCATATTCAATCAGCGGAAGCCTTTCATGCCGCCCATGCTGCGCATAAAGCCTTTGGGGTTCCGTTTGGCCTTTTTCATCATCTTCTGCATGGCCTCAAACTGGCGAAGAAGTTTGTTCACATCTTCGACCGTCTGGCCGCAGCCGGCGGCAATGCGCCGCTTGCGCTTGGCATCAATGATAGAAGGGCGTGCACGCTCTGCGGGGGTCATCGAATAGATGATGGCTTCGATATGCGGCAGTGCTTTCTCATCAATCTGATCGAGCTGTTCGGACGAAATCTGATTGGCACCGGGCATCATGGAGAGCAGTGCCGAAGCACCGCCCATCTTTTTAATCTGAGCAAACTGGGTCAGCATATCGTTCATATCGAACTTGTTGGCCATCATCCGCCGGGCCGCAGCCTCGGCTTCCTTGTCATCCTGAACGGACTGGGCCTTCTCAATCAGGCTGAGCACATCGCCCATGCCGAGGATTCGGCTTGCCATGCGGGCGGGATAGAACGGCTCCAATGCGTCCAGCTTTTCGCCGGTACCCTGGAAGTAGATTGGTTTTCCTGTGACAGCCAGCACCGAGAGTGCTGCACCGCCGCGGGTATCGCCGTCCGTCTTGGTGAGGACAACGCCGCTGATGCCGACCTTCTCATTGAAGGTTTTGGCCACGTTGACGGCTTCCTGACCGGCCATAGCATCCACAACGAGCAAAGTCTCATCGACTTCCACCGCTTCCTTGATGCGGACCAGCTCACCCATCAGTTCGTCATCGATCTGAAGACGGCCGGCGGTATCAAGAATCACGATGTCATTGCCGTGGTCCTTTGCGTAAGCGATTGCCTTTGCCGCGATAATCTCAGGCTTCTCGGTGCCCATCTCGAACACCGGCACGCCTGCCTGTTCGCCCACAATACGCAGCTGATCAATGGCTGCGGGGCGATAGATATCGCAGGCTACCAGCAGCGGGCGGCGGCCCTGCCCCTTATAGAACTTGCCAAGTTTGGCGGCGTGGGTGGTCTTGCCGTTGCCCTGAAGGCCGCACATCATCAAAACGGTCTGCCCTTTGTTTTTGATGTGCAGTGTCTGCGGGTCATCGCCGCCCATCAGGCGGGTCAGTTCCTCGTTGACAATCTTGACAACCTGCTGAGCAGGCGTCAGACTCTCCATGACTTCCTGACCCATGGCACGCTCGGAGACCTGTGCGCAGAAATCTTTGGCAACTTTGTAGTTGACGTCCGCCTCAAGCAGGGCCATGCGGACTTCCCGCATAGCCGCCTTAATGTCGGACTCTGACAGCTTGCCTTTGCCGCGCAGCTTTTTGAAAACGCCGTTGAGGCGCTCGCTCAAAGATTCAAATGCCATCGGGCGTGTCCTCCTGCGATTCAATGCGCTTGATGATGGTAAGCATTTCGGTGGTGTCCCGCTGAATCTGCGGGGAGGGGGTAAATTGTCCGGAGTTGCAGACACGCACCTCCATAATCAGTTCGCGCAGGCGTTCCACGTCTTCCCTCATGGCGGCAGCACGCCGGGCTGAACCAAGCTTCTGCTCCATTTCGGTGAGGGTGGCCTCGCCGTGTTTGATAGCATCCCGGACGCCCTGGCGGGTGATGCCGTAATTCTCGGCAATTTCCGCTAACGAGAGGTCATCGTTATAGTATTCCGACAGGATGCTGCGCTGTTTTTCGGTCAAAACCGGTCCGTAGTAATCGAGCAGGACGGAAAACTCCAGGTTTTTTCCTGCTTTGGCTGCCACGGTGGTCCCCCCTTGTCTTCGTGCTGTAAAGTAATTTCCTTTACAGCACAAAAATTATAGCACCCGTGGCCCGCCCTGTCAAGGGAAAAATCGCGCATAAATGGGGAAAATGTGCCCAAAACGGTGTTTTTTTAATTTGGTAGTGTACACAAGCGCGTTTTATGCTATAATATTCATTATATTTGACAAATTCTGCGAAAGGAGGCCCGTCCGTGGCCATCTTGCAAAGCTATTATCAGGATGTCTACCGTTCTCCGGTGGTTCGTCTTTCGGGATACTCCGGGCGTCACGGACTGTCCTCCAGTATTTTGGCCTATTTGGATTTCGGCGGAGCCACGGGCACCTGTAAGGACGGTGTAGCCGAGACAATGCTTGCCTTTGCCACCGAGCGCGGAACCCTCAAGCCTGGTATGCCGGTCGTGGAGGCCAGTTCAGGCAGCTTCGGTGCGGCACTGGCGGTAAGCTGTGCGACAACGGGGCACCCTTGTATTCTGGTGGTTCCCAACACGCTGCCCATTGCGCGGCGGCAGCACCTGCAAAATCTGGGTGCCCGGATTGTCGTCTGCAGCAGCGGCGGCCGCCGAGCGCTTGAACAGGTTGCAAAAGACACGGCCGCAAGATACAACGGCTATTTCACCAACTATTTTGCCAACGATGACAACCCTGAATATCACCGCCGGGTGACGGGTCCGCAGATACTTAAGGCCGCCGGGGATGAAATTGACGCGGTTGTGGTCGGCGTTGGCAGCGGCGGAACCATCACCGGCGTGGCGGAATACCTGAAAGCCTGGAACAGCATGATTCGCATTGTGGCTGTGGAGCCGAGCGAATGTGCCGCCATCTCGGGCGGTTTTATTGGTCATCACGGCATTGCCGGCATCGGCCCCGGTTTTGTGCCGGAGAACTATAATCCCTATGTGGTGGACACAGTCCTCACGGTCAGCACCTCCGATGCCGAGCGCACCGCGCGGGAAGTCCTGTTCTATGACGGTATTCCTGCCTGCTCAAGCGCCGGCGCCACACTGTACGCGGCTGCCGAGTTAATGGGAACCGGCAAATGCACGCGGCCGCTGTGCATTTTTGCAGGCCGGCGCACTTATGAATGAATTTTGTCCTGTCCATCGGCGGCAGTCTACTTAAAATTGAAAATTTTTCTCCATAGTGGGGAGCAAAAAAACGGAGTGTATCAAAACGATACGCTCCGTTTTTTCTTTCGTTTTTTCTATGTGCAGGTCAGCTTCGGCAAAACACCCTCGGTCAGTGCTCTTTTGCCTCGGCGTACCGCTCTTTCCCCCACCAGTTCGGCATAAGTTCTTTCAGCGTGACGATTTCTCTTGTCGCATAGTCGACCATGATTTCCATGTTTTCATTTTCTTCGCTGAGCTGATAGAGGAATTCCCTGCACGCACCGCACGGCATTCCGCTGCCCTCCCCATAAGGTGCCTTGTCGCGGAAGGCAATCAGCCGTTTGATTCGGGTCTGGCCACTATTCACATACATATTCAGCGCAGCGACCCTCTCGGCGCACAGATTCATAACCCCGCTGCAGCTTTCAATACAGAAACCGGTAAAGATCTGCCCGTTTTCCGCCTCGAGCGCACAGACAACGTTGTGTGCGTAGACAAACGGCGTGACCTCCTGCGGGTGATATTCTTTCCTTGCCGTCTCATAGAGTTTTTCCCAGATGTCCATTATGGTTGTTTCCTTCTATTATTTTGAGCACAGCGCTAAAACTGCACTGTGCTTAATTTTGCGTATCCGCGGGGTGTGCCTTTTCCTCTGAGCGGAGTTCAAAGTGGATGAGGAAGCTGAGCAGTGCACGCAGCACAATGACGGCACCAAGCATCACGAGTTCGCTCTGTTCACGGACAATAACAGTCTTGAGGATTTCCGCCGCCATCTTAAATTCCAGCGCCGTGGCCAGACCGTTGGCAAGGTCCACTTTGAAATTGCCTTTTACATTGCGATGGAAAACGTTCACCTTGAGATAGACCCAAAAAGACGTGACAGCACTCCATGTCACGACAAAAATTCCCATCAGTTCGAGAAGCGGAATAATGTAAGAGAGCAAAATTTCAATCAGATTGTCCAGCAAGAGAAGCACTTCCTTTTTTATATTTTAACAAACGCCGTATTACAAAAGATTTTGGCCCGGAGTCCGGCGCATTAGCCGGACTTTCAGATTATAACATACTTTCCTGTCCTGTACCAGTGTCATACAGTGTTATTTTTCCGCATACCGTTAAAACAAAAAAGCCAAGGAGGCGTGCGTATGAAGGGTGACCCGGAGGAGCGGGCTGTGCTGATTGGGCGATACCTGGCATCAAGCGGTGCAACCGTGCGGGCTGCAGCGCGGGTGTTTGGTGTGAGTAAAAGCACCGTATGGAAGGACCAATGCCGCCTGCGCCAGCTTGAGCCGGGGCTATGGCAGGAAGTTCAGGTTGTTTTGCAGCGCAACAAGGCGGAACGGCATCTGCGCGGGGGTGAAGCCACCCGCTGCAAATATCTGCGTCAGGCGCAGCTGCGGTCTCGTCCGCCCGGCCGCACATGAAACCGTGCGAAAAATGGTGAAATCCGCTGTGCTTTCTCTTGCGAACTGTGAAAAGGAACAGTATAATAAGTAAAAAACAGGAAAGGTCGGTGACTGCCATGAAACGCGAGGACTATATCAGCTGGGACGAATATTTTATGGGGATTGCCCTTCTGTCCGCCATGCGCTCCAAGGACGATTCCAGCCAAGTGGGGGCCTGCATCGTAAGCCCCGAGAACAAGATTCTTTCCCTGGGCTACAACGGAATGCCCATCGGCTGCAATGATGATGATATGCCCTGGGATCGGGAGGGCGACCCGCTCGAGACAAAATATATGTATGTCTGCCATGCGGAATTAAACGCCATTCTCAACAGTGCGCACAGCGATTTGCGGGGCGCGCGGGTGTATGTGACGCTGTTCCCCTGCAACGAATGCGCCAAGGCTATCATTCAGAGCGGTATACGGGAGATTATTTATCTGTCCGACAAATACCATGACACCAACGCCAGCATTGCCTCACGGCGGCTTTTCAACATGGCCGGCGTCAAATACCGGGCTTATCACCCCCACGGACGTGAGATCCGTTTTGAAGTGTAATTTTGAGTGAGGCGGAAGTTATGAAAACCATCATTATCGGTATTGCGGGTGGAACGGGCAGCGGGAAAACCACGCTGACGCGCCGGCTTCGCAACCATTTCGGTGCGGACGAGGTCAGTGTTCTGAACCATGACAGCTATTATAAGCGTCATGACGAACTGCCCTATGAGGAGCGGTGCAAGCTCAATTACGATCATCCCGATTCCTTCGACACCGAATTGCTGATTGAACACCTGCACCGCCTTCAGGCCGGTCAGAGCGTGGATGTGCCGGTTTACGATTACAGTATTCACAACCGCAGTGACCGCACGATTCGGGTATCCCCTGCGCCGGTCATTATTGTGGAGGGAATTTTAATTTTTGCCAGTCCCGAACTGTGTGATATGATGGACCTCAAGGTGTTTGTGGATACCGATGCGGATGTACGCATCCTGCGGCGCATTGTGCGTGATGTCAAAGACCGCGGACGCACATTGGACAGCGTAGTCAATCAGTATTTGACCACTGTCAAGCCTATGCACGAGCAGTTTGTGGAGCCGAGCAAGCGCAAGGCGGACCTGATTGTTCCGGAAGGCGGACGCAACGAAGTGGCACTTGATATGCTCACCAAATGGGTAGAAAATCATCTGAACACGATTGACTTGTAAGTGATGCACAAAAAAATCCCCGGTTTTTCTGCATTTTGTGCAAAATCTTTTTTGTTATCTTGACACCCTGAACAAAAACTGATAAAATCAAACACGTTATCTGACAAATGCGATGACGGGGAAAAAGCAGTTCTGCTTTTGCTGCAGAGAGCCGCCGGGTGGTGCAAGGCGGTGCAAAGAGTTCTGTGTCACTGGCCCCTGAGCAGACGTGCTGAGCGCTTTGCGTTAGGTGCGTACGGAGCCTGACCGTTATCATGCAGGAGCGATTCGCCGGCAAAACCAGCTGATCGTAATGAGCGGTCGTCATATTCAGGCGGCAATGAGAGTGGTACCGCGGGTACAGTGATTTGAAACGAATTACTCCCGTCTCTCAAAGGCAGAATGTCTTTGAGGGGCGGTTTTTGTTTACCTCCTTCAAAGGCGCACACAACCTTGAAGGAGGCAATTTTTATGATGGACGCAACGAAATACCATGTAGGCTACTATCCCCCGCCGGTCGAACCCGGTCATGTTTATGAATGGCCCCAGAAGGACCACATTGAAAAGGCTCCGGCCTGGTGCAGTGTGGATCTGCGTGACGGCAACCAGAGTCTCATTGTCCCGATGAGCCTGGATGAAAAGCTCGAATTTTATGATATGCTTGTGCGCATTGGTTTCAAGGAGATTGAGGTGGGCTTCCCTGCCGCATCGGAGACCGAATATGAATTCCTGCGCAAGCTGATTGATGAAAACCGCATCCCCGAGGATGTGACCGTGCAGGTTCTGACCCAGTGCCGCGACCACATTATCCGCAAAACCTTTGAGGCGGTCAAGGGTGCGCCGCGGGCCATCATTCACTTCTACAATTCCACCAGCGTGGCTCAGCGCGAGCAAGTTTTCCGCAAGAGCAAAGAGGAAATCAAGCAGATTGCTGTGGACGGCGCAAAGCTTGTCAAAAAGTTGAGCGAGGAGTACGAGGGCAACTTCCTGTTTGAGTACAGCCCCGAGAGCTTTACCGGCACCGAACCGGAATATGCCGTTGAAGTCTGCAATGCCGTCCTGGATGTCATGCAGCCCACGCCAGACCGTCCCATGATTATCAATCTGCCGGTCACGGTGGAGATGAGTATGCCGCATATCTACGCCAACCAGATTGAATGGTGCTCCAAGCACCTGAAATACCGCGACAGCGTGATTCTCTCCACCCATCCCCATAACGACCGCGGCTGCGGTGTTGCGGATGCCGAGCTGGCCGTTCTGGCCGGCGCACAGCGCATTGAGTGCTGCCTGTTCGGCAACGGTGAGCGCACCGGCAATGTGGACGCCATTACGCTTGCCATGAATATGTACAGCCACGGTGTTGACCCCAAGCTGGACTTCAGCGATATGCCTTCCATCTGTGAGACTTACGAGCGTGTGACCCGGATGCACGTCTATGAGCGCACGCCCTACGCGGGCAGTCTGGTCTTTGCGGCGTTCAGCGGCAGCCATCAGGACGCCATTGCCAAGGGTATGACCTGGCGGCGTGAAAAGGACCTGCACGAATGGACCTGCCCGTACATTCCCATTGACCCGCATGATATTGGACGCACCTACGATGCCGATGTTATCCGCATCAATTCCCAGAGCGGCAAGGGCGGCATCGGATTCCTGCTTCAGCAGAACTACGGCTACAACCCGCCGCCGCGTATGCGTGAGGACCTTGGCTACCGTGTCAAGGAAGTTTCTGACCACGAGCACAAGGAGCTGAGCGTACAGGAAGTCCTCTATGTCTTTGAGAGTGCCTATCTCAATCATGATACCCCGCTGCGGGTTAATTCTGCGCACTATGTGCAGAACCCGGATTCCACCATTACCGCCAATGTGGTCATCACAATGAACAACGGCGACCCCATTGAATCTTCTGCAACCGGCAACGGCCGTCTGGATGCTGTGGCCACGGCAATCGAACACGCCACCGGGATGCACTTCACGCTGTTCCATTACAGCGAGCACGCTCTGGACAGCGACACTGACTCCCGCGCCTGCTGCTATGTCGGACTGAAATGGGCTTCCGGCTCCGAAACCTGGGGCTGCGGCACACACACTGACATTATCGTGGCAGGTATCCGCGCACTGGTGAGTGCAATCAACAACAAGTAAACGATCATCAGGGAGGAATCAGCTATGGGAATGACCATGACGCAGAAAATTCTCGCCGCACACTGCGGGGAGGAGTCCGTCAAGGCGGGGCAGCTCATCAATGCCAAACTGGATATTGTGCTGGGCAACGACATCACCACGCCCGTTGCCATCAACGAGTTCGAGAAGGCGGGTTTTGACTCGGTATTTGACAACACCCGCGTGAACATTGTGCTGGACCATTTTGTTCCCAACAAGGACATCAAGAGCGCCCAGCAATCCAAACAGTGCCGTGATTTTGCCAACAAATATGACATTCTCAATTTCTATGATGTGGGAACCATGGGCATCGAGCACGCGCTGCTGCCCGAGAAGGGCATCGTGACCGGCGGCGACTGCATCATCGGCGCGGACAGCCACACCTGCACCTACGGCGCCGTCGGTGCTTTCTCCACTGGCGTTGGCTCCACCGACATGGCCGCCGGCATGGCGACTGGCATGGCATGGTTCAAAGTTCCTGCGGCGATCAAGGTTGAACTGAAAGGTTCCATCCATCGCCCGGTTTCCGGCAAGGATGTGATTCTGCACCTCATCGGTGAGATTGGTGTTTCGGGCGCGCTCTACCGCAGCTTGGAGTTTGTGGGCGAGGGTGTCAAGAGCCTGACGATGGATGACCGTCTGTGCATCTGCAACATGGCGATTGAAGCCGGTGCCAAGAACGGCATTTTCCCGGTGGACGAGACCTGCGAAGCGTATCTCAAGGGCCGCAGCCAGCGTCCCTGGGTGAAATACGAGGCGGACGCCGATGCCGAATACGAGCGCACCGTTGTCATTGATTTGGACGCGCTGGAGCCCACCGTCAGTTACCCGCACCTGCCTGAAAACACCCACGCCGCGAAGGAAGGCGTTGACATTGCCATTGACCAGGTCGTGATTGGTTCCTGCACCAACGGACGAATTGAGGATATGGAGGCCGCTTACAACATTCTCAAGGGCCGTCATATTGCCAAGGGTGTGCGCGGTATCATCATTCCTGCCACAATGGCCGTCTACAAGGAATGCCTGCTGCGCGGCTACACGGAGGCGTTCATTGATGCGGGCTGCATCGTTTCCACCCCCACCTGCGGCCCCTGCTTAGGCGGATACATGGGTATCCTTGCCGACCATGAGCGCTGTGTTTCCACCACGAACCGCAACTTTGTGGGACGCATGGGCCATGTGACATCCGAAATCTACCTGGCCAGCCCCGCCACCGCCGCGGCCAGCGCACTGACCGGACACATCACCGATCCGAGGGAGGTTTAATCATGAACGCAAAAGGTCCTGTTTTCAAATACGGCGACAACATTGATACGGATGTTATCATCCCGGCCCGTTACCTCAACACCCAGAGTCCCGCTGAACTGGCCGCTCACTGCATGGAAGATATTGACAAAACCTTCGTCACCCGCGTCAAAGCCGGCGATATTATGGTTGGCGGTGAGAATTTTGGCTGCGGTTCCTCCCGTGAACACGCACCGGTCGCCATCAAGGCCGCCGGAATCAGCTGTGTGATCGCCAAGAGCTTTGCACGCATCTTCTACCGCAACGCCATCAACATTGGCCTGCCGATTCTGGAATGTCCCGCGGCCAGTGAAGCCATCTCGGAAGGCGATGTGGTGAGCATTGACTTTGACACCGGCATCATTACCGATGAAACGACCGGCCAGACTTTTGAGGCCGCACCGTTCCCGCCGTTTATCCAGAACATCATCCGCGCAGGCGGATTGATGAAGAGCATTCAGGAGGCCAAATAATGCAGAAGAATATTGCTTTGATTTACGGTGACTGTTCGAGCCCCGAAATCGTCACGCAGGCCGTCCGAGTGCTTGATCGCATTGCGGAGAAATACGGTCACACGTTCACCTACACCCGCGCTTACATGGGCGGTGAGGCCATTGACAAATTTGGCGACCCGCTGCCGCAGAGCGAACTGGATAAGTGCCTTGCCTCGGATTCCGTGTTGCTGGGCGCGGTGGGCGGTCCCAAATGGGAGGGGATGCCCGGCGACAAGCGCCCTGAAAAAGGGCTTCTCCGCCTTCGTGCCGGCATGGGGCTTTATGCCAACAACCGCCCCGCCAAGATTTGGCCTCAGTTGGCGGACGCAAGCCCCCTGAAAAAAGAGATCGTTGAAAAAGGCATTGATTTTATCGTTGTGCGCGAGCTGATTGGCGGCGTGTATTTTGGCGAGCACAAGACCTTTGAGCAGAACGGTGAGAAGGTTGCCGTGGACTCCATGCCCTACTCCGAGCATGAGATTGAGCGCATCGGGCGCATCGGCTTTGAGACTGCAATGAAGCGCCGCAAAAAGCTGACCTGTGTGGATAAAGCAAACGTTTTGGATACCAGCCGTCTGTGGCGTTCCGTGATGCACCGTTTGCAGGCGGAATACCCGGAAGTGGAATACAATGAGATGTTTGTGGACAACTGCGCCATGCAGATTTGCAAGAATCCCAGCCAGTTTGACGTCATTGTGACGGAAAATATGTTTGGCGATATTCTGAGCGATGAGGCGAGCGAGATTACCGGAAGCATCGGTATGGTTCCCTCCTCCTCCCTGGGCGCTACAAGCTGCGGGCTCTACGAGCCGATTCACGGTTCCGCGCCGGACATTGCCGGGCAGGATGTTGTCAACCCGATTGCCTGCATCCTTTCTGCCGCGATGATGCTGCGGTTCAGCTTCGGTATGACCGAGGAATCGGATGCGGTGGAGAATGCTGTCAACGCGGTTCTGGACGCTGGACTGCGCACGGCTGACATGATGGCGCCGGGCTGCACCAAAGTGGGCTGTACCGCCATGGGCGATGCCGTTCTGGAACGCATTTGATTTATCTCAAACAAGAAAAAGGCCCCTGCCGTTCGGGTTATAAGCCCGTCAGGCAGGAGCCTTTTAATTTACCAGTTTTTGCGCAAAAATTTGGGCAGCGTTTTATACCACAGATTCGCAATGCCGTTCACCGCCGCGCTGACAGGGCGGGATGTGCAAAGAGCCAGAACCGCCGGGATAATAAAGCAGAGCCAGGCGCAGACCGCGTCCAATCCCCTGGAACCGCAAGCCTCAAAGCAGCCAAGTTCCGCCAGCAGCGCATAAATTGGCAGATGCAGAAGATAGACAGGCAGCGTCCGACGGCCAAGGTCGGCCAGTATTCGGGAACGCCCCACCAGCCCCGCAAGTGCAATGGATGTAACGGTACCAATCAGATAGAAGATTGCTCTGTCCGCCATGGTATAGCCGCCCACCGCATAGGAGTCCGTCTGGAAAATGCGCGCTCCTTCATATACAATGGGGTCCGCCGTTATGATTTCACAAGCCGCAAACAGATAGAATATGGCCACGCCGGTGCCAAGCAAAATGCGCCGCAATCCGGCATTCTGCCAACGTTCCAGTTCCCCGCTGAACAGTACGCCAAACGCAAAGAACGGGAAGAATGAAAACACCCGTCCCAAGCTGAACGGCCATTCAATCAATCCGCCCGCAAGCCCCACGGCAGCCGCGGCCGCAGCCGCCATCAGACGCGCGCCTTTGGTTTTTGCCATGTGAAGCAGCGGGACAGTAAGGGACCAAAACATCAGCGCGTAGAGGTACCACATATGCCGCCACGGAACAAGGATGCAGTAGAGCAATCCTCCCTCTTCAGCCAAATTTTCCCCAAGAACAACGGTGCGAAACAGCGCTATCCCGCTTTGGCTGACAAGATAGAGCCAAAGCTGTTGGGTGATGAATTTTCTTGCGCTGAATTTTGCCACGGCACCGCTGGCCATACAGAACAGTGCCATGTGAAAGAGATAAACACAGGTAAACAGTGCATTGATCCACGGTGCAGTTCCGCGATAGTACTCAATGAAATGGCCCATGACCACGCAGAGGATGCCGAGGCCTTTCATGGCATCCAGATCGCTGCGGCGGCCGGCGGCGGATTTCGTCTTGATTGTTGACAAAGGTATACTCCTTTCCGTATGTGATTCGTATCTTCAGTCGTTTAGTCCCTCATAGACAAGCCGTCCCAGTTCCTGCATTGCTGCCGTTGCCTGCGGCGGGAAATCAACGTCAGCATCGCCCTGATCGGTCATACAAACCAGAATATATGGGTGCTGTGCATAGACGATAGCGGCATCATGGTAGGCGTAGTCCCAGCTTCCGTACTTTTTTGCTGCGGGAATCCCGGCCGGGACATACAGAATATCGTGGTCGGCATCAAGAAAACATTCTTCCAGCTTTTCTGCGTTCTCGGTTCCCGTATCAAAATACGCATACAGTTCCGCCATAAAGTGTCCCAAATCGGCAGCGCCTGCCATGCCCAAAATACGGCGTTCCGGTGTAATGGAGCAGGTGTTGGGGGCGGAAAAGCCCATCCGTGCAAGAAAATCAGCGAATCCGCTTTCCTCTGAGGCCGTCCACTGCGTTGTGAGCATCGTGACAGCATTGTTGTCACTGTTGACAATCATCGCACGGAGCGCCTCCCATGCAGGGATGGTCTCAGAATCATTGAATCTTTCCAGCGCGGTTCCGGCCATGCGTCCCTGGAATTGATTGGGCAGTTCGGTATCAAGGTCAATCTCCCCCGCATCATCCCGCTGGCAGAGCCACAATGCGTATGGGGCCTTTAGGGTACTGGCGGGATAATAGAGTGTATCTGTCTGATAAGTATACTCCTCACCACTTGTCAAATCCTGCAAATACACAGAAAAGCTGCCTGGCTGGGCGGCGCAGAACGCATCAAGAGTCTGAGTCAGCTGTTCGATACGCTGATGTGCGTTTTCCTCCTCAAGTCTTTCGATAAGCAGCCGGTCTTTTGTTGCGGAAGAAGGATTCAGGGAAAGGCTCCCGATGGTGAGTGCGCTCTCCCCTGTGGCCATCGGCTCGGTCCGGACGGCGGTGGCACCGCATCCTGTCATCGGCAAAGCCAGCAAAGCGGCAAAAGCCGCCGCGGCAAGCACACGATGTGCCATCTCTGTCCTTCCCCCTTTATCAGATGCTGGCTCTATTATACAGCAAATTCGACAAAATGAAAAATAAAAAGCCAACTTTTCACTTTTTATTCATAGAGCAGAAAAACTCCCTGCCGCAGAAACGGCAGAGAGTTTTTTACAAAGAGAGTTTTTTCAGCAAAAGAAAACGGAATTACCAGAGATTGACGACCTCGTTATAAAGGCCTTCATAGCTCTTCGCGGAGTTGGACCAGCTGAAGTCACAGCTCATGGCGCGATGCATAAGGAGCGGCCAACCGGTCTTGTTCCAGTAGCCTTCCTTGGCGCGCCAGCAGGCCTCGTACAGTTCATGGGCGTTGTAGTTGGCAAAGGTGAATCCATTGCCGTAGCCATCGCCGGAGTCGTGAATAGAGTCTTTCAGGCCGCCGGTCTCACGGACCACAGGGATGGTGCCGTAACGGCAGGAAACCATCTGAGCCAGACCGCAGGGCTCGGAGCGGGAGGGCATGAGGAAGATATCCGCGCCGGAATAGATGCGCTGTGCCAGTTTGGCGTTAAAGCCAATGTAAACGCCCACACGGCCGGGATGGCGGGCACGAAGTTCATTGAAGAAGTTTTCGTACTGAGCCTCGCCGGAGCCGAGAACCACCAACTCAATGCCCTGCTGAATCAGGCCCTCCGCAATGCTGCGAACAAGGTCAACGCCCTTATGGCCGACCAAGCGGGTAACCATAGCCATAACAGGGCTGCCGTCCTTGTGCAGGCCGAACTCATCCTGAAGGGACGCCTTGCAGGCTGCTTTGCCTTCCTGGAAAGAGTTGATGTCATAGTTTCTGACAATATCGGGGTCGGTAGCCGGATTATAAACATCCACGTCAATGCCGTTGAGAATGCCGCACAGCTTATACTGCTTCTGACGCAGCAGAGCATCCAGGCCATGGCTGAACCACGGGTCAAGGATTTCCCGCGCATAGGTGGGGCTGACCGTGGTGACCTTGTCGGCAGTCTCAATGGCGCCCTTCATAAAGTTGGCACAGCCGTCATATTCCACGATATGCGCATCACGCTTGCCGATACCGCAGGTATCTTCAAGGATTTCCAGACCGTACTTGCCCTGGTAGGCAATATTGTGGATCGTGAACACCGTCTTGATACGGTTGAACTTATCCAAATGGCGGTAATAGAGATTGAGATAAACCGGGGTCAGTGCCGTCTGCCAGTCATTGCAGTTGATAATATCCGGTTCAAAATCGGTGTAGAACAGCATCTCAAGGATTGCGCGGGAGAAGAAGGCGAAGCGCTCACCGTCATCGTAGAAACCGTAAAGGCCGCTGCGCTTGAAATAGTATTCGTTGTCGATAAAGTAGAAGGTGACGCCATCGCGTTCAGCCTTGAACAGTCCGCAGTACTGGCTGCGCCAGCCAACGGGAACGCTGAAATTGGTGATATAGGTCAGGGTATCGCGGAACTTAAGATCCCCGTAAAGCGGCAGAACCACACGGCAGTCAATACCGTCACGCACCAGAGCCTTGGGCAGAGCGCCGGCCACATCGGCCAGACCGCCGGATTTGGCAAACGGTGCAGCCTCGCTGGCAGCATAAAGAATTTTCATGTGTACCTCCTTAAAAACGGTTCCGGGCAAAATGCCGGTTCCGAACAGCCTGAAAAAGGCCTGCAAAATGAAGAAAATGGGGCGGGGGTGTACCAGGCACTCCCCCGCCCCACTCAACCAGTCACCCGCCGGGGAGAGTTGGCGGCATGACTTTTGGGCGAATTAGACAGTGTGACCTTTGGCAACAAAGACCGGGAAGGAATCCGTGCCGGTCAGCTGTTTGCCAGCGGTGATATGCACGTTTTTATCGCTGACCACATATTCAACGGTCGTTCCTTCTTCAACAACCGTATCCTGCATCAGCACGCAATTCTTGACCACAGCACCCTTCTTGACCTGGCATCCACGGAACAGAACGCTGTTCTCCACCGTGCCCTCGATGACACAGCCGTCAGCCAGCAGGCTGTTCTTGACCTTGCTGCCCTCAAGATACCGGGTGGGGTTATCGTCACGAATCTTGGTGTAGATGGGGTTGGCAGGATCAAACAGCTTGTCCATATTGCCCGGCTGCAGAAGACGCATATTCTCATCAAAGTAGCTCTTCATGTCGCAAATGCGGGCAGCATAGCCGTCAAACTCATACGCCTGAACATTCAGCAGGCTGAGATTGCGGGCCAGAATGTCGCGCTCAAAGTAGACAAGTCCGCGGACTGCCGCATCACGAATCAGCTGAATCAGGCTCTCACGCTCAATGATGTAGAGGTTGAGAGAGAGATTCTGCACGCCGGGACGATAATCGTTGGAGAGCAGCTCGGTAACACGGCCATTGTCGATACGAATGGTGTAGTTATCGTTGCGGGCGCCATCGGGGATCACGGAGCGGTCGTAGACCATCGTCACATCCGCACCGGAGGAAATGTGTGCCTCGATGAGTTTGTTGAAGTCAAAGTTCATCGCCACATTGGTATCGGACAAAATGACATAGCGCTCTTTCTGTGCTTCCAGCCAGGAAAGCACACTGGCAAGAGCGTCCACGCGGCCGCTGTACAGCTTAACGCTGCGCTCTGCGAAGGGAGGGACAATATTCAGACCGCCGCGCTTGCGGGTCAGGTCCCACTCACGGCCGGAGCCAAGATGATCCATCAGGGAATGGTAGTTTTTGCGGACGATGACCGAAACGTTGTCAATACCGGAATTGGCCATATTGGACAGCACAAAGTCAATCATGCGGTAACGGCCCGCAAACGGGATGGAAGCCATTGTGCGTTCCGCCACCAGTTCGGGGACAAGGTTGTCATAAGAGTTGGCGAAAATGACGCCGAGAGCATTCGCGTTGCTGCTTACCATTGTTCCTCACCATCCTTCACATCATTGGAAATCATTGCTTTGGGGCCGACCGTAGCGCCCTTGCCGATCTTGACGCCGGAGCCAACCGTTGCAACATCGCCAGGCTCGGCAATATTGAGACCGCCTTCCGGCATCTTGCCGACTGTGGCCCCTTCCTCGATGGTGACATTCTCCGCCACGATGCAGTGCTCCACCTTGGCGCCTGCCTTAATAACGGTACCGCCCATGACAACGGCAGCTTCCACGGTTGCGCCCTTTTCCACGACAACACCGGGGAAAAGGATGGAATTCTTGACCGTGCCGTCAACCTGGCAGCCTTCTGTAATCATGGAGTTCACAATGTCCGCATCGGAGCCAATGCGCTGGCAGGGGCGTCCGGAGTTGCGGGAGTAAATCTTCCAGTTTTCATCGAACAGGTTAATGCCGGAGTGTGCAGGGTCGAGGACTTCCATGTTGGCCTGCCAAAGGCTGGAGATGGTTCCCACGTCCTTCCAGTAGCCGCTGAAGCGGTAGGCATACATACGGCGGTTATCGCGCAGCAGCGCAGGAATGACATTCTTGCCAAAGTCATTTTCACTGGTGGGGTCATTTTCATCAGCGATAAGGTAGTTCTTGAGCACGTCCCAGTTGAAAATGTAGATACCCATGGAAGCCAAATTGCTCTTGGGATTCTTCGGCTTCTCCTGGAACTCACTGATGCGGTCATCGTCATCGGTAACCATCAGGCCGAAGCGGGACGCTTCACTCCATGGCACCTCCATAACAGCAACAGAGAACTCTGCGTTCTTTTCCTTATGGAAGCGCAGGAAGTCTGCATAGTCCTGCTTGCAGATCTGGTCGCCGGACAGAATAATGACATACTGCGGATCATAGCGGTCAATGAAGGAAATATTCTGATAAATTGCGTTCGCAGTGCCCTTATACCAGTCAGAGCCGGATGCCTGCTGATAGGGCGGCAGGACATGGACGCCACCGTGCAGACGGTCAAGGTCCCAGGGCTGACCGTTGCCGATGTATTCGTTCAGAACCAGCGGCTGATACTGCGTCAAAATGCCAACGGTATCAATGTCAGAATTGACACAGTTGGAAAGCGGGAAGTCGATGATGCGATACTTTCCGCCAAACGGCACGGCCGGCTTTGCGAGCTTCTGGGTCAGCGCGTAGAGGCGCGAACCCTGACCGCCAGCCAGGATCATTGCGATCATTTCTTTTGCCATAATTATTCTCCCCTTAAAATTTGGTGTTTTGCCAGATTTTATCCTTTACACCCGATCACTTTTCAGTTTCCGGTGTTTTGGCCTTGGTAGACTTTGTGGCCCGGGTCTTTTTTGCCGGAGCCTTTTCTGCGGCCGGTGCCGCAGCCTTGCGGGGTTTGCAGGCACGCTTTTTGGGTGCGGGGGCGTTCTGTCCGGCAGCGGTCTCTGCATCCGCCTTTACGGTTTGAGCAGGCTTTACGGCCTTCTTACGCGCGGCGGGAACGCTGAAATATACTGTGGACAGCGGCGGAAGCGTCACATTGATATGCTGGTCAAAGCCATGCATTTCGCCCTTCTTACTCTTGAGGCTGCCGTTTGTCACGCCCGATCCGCCATACTTGACGTCATCAGAGCTCATCAGTTCCTTATAAGTACCGGGATTTGGCACGCCCATAGCGTAGTCCTCACGCAGCATCGGGGTAAAGTTGCAGGCAACCAACAGCATCTTACCCTTGGCATCACGGCGCAGGAAAGCAATCACGCTCTGCTGATTGTCATCGGGCACAATCCACTGGAAGCCCTCCCAGCTGTAATCCACCTGCCACAGTGCAGGCGTGTCACGGTAGAAGTGGTTCAAATCCTTCACATAGCTTTGAAGCTGCTGATGCTTATCATAGCCCAGCAACATCCAATCCAGCTGCTTTTTCTCATCCCATTCAATAAACTGGCCAAATTCCTGTCCCATAAAGAGCAGTTTCTTGCCGGGATGCGCCATCATATAACCATAGAATGTACGCAGATTTGCAAACTTTGCCTCGTAGTCGCCGGGCATCTTATTGATAAGGCTACACTTGCCATGGACCACCTCATCATGGCTGATGGGCAGAATGAAGTTTTCGCTGAACGCGTAGAAGAAGCTGAACGTTACCTTTCCATGGTTGCCGGCGCGGAACAGCGGGTCAGTCTTCATATAGCTGAGCATATCATTCATCCAGCCCATGTTCCATTTGAAATTGAAGCCCAATCCGCCGTCAGCGGCCGGCCGCGTGACCAACGGCCAAGCGGTCGATTCCTCTGCAATCATCATCGTCTGGGGATGGCGGGTCAGCACTGCGGTGTTGCATTTCTGCAGGAACGCGATAGCCTCCAGGTTTTCCTTTCCACCCTTGACATTCTGCTCCCACTCGCCATCACGGCGATTATAATCCAGATACAGCATACTTGCCACGGCATCCACGCGGAGTCCGTCCAAATGGTACTGTTCTACCCAGAACAGTGCACTGGAAACAAGGAAGCTCGTCACTTCAGGCATACCGAAGTTGAACACCATTGTTCCCCATTCTTTATGCTCACCGCGGCGCGGGTTGGGGTCTTCATAGCAAGGTACGCCATCAAAGTTGTACAGGCCGTACCCATCGCGGGGAAAATGCGCGGGCACCCAGTCCAAAATCACGCCGATTCCGGCCTGATGGAGTTTATCCACAAACTCCATAAAGTCATGCGGCGTACCATAGCGGCTGGTCGGCGCAAAATACCCCGTGACCTGATAGCCCCAGCTTCCGTCAAAGGGATATTCCGTGATAGGCATAAGTTCCACATGGGTATAGCCCATCTCTTTAATGTACGGGATCAGCTGGTCAGCCAGCTCGGAGTAGTTGTAGGGAACGTCCTCCTCCTTCATCTTCCAGCTTCCGGCGTGCATCTCATAGATACTGACCGGTCCGTTGATG
>JAQXGE010000010.1 GCA_029006135.1 Oscillospiraceae bacterium
AGTGTTACACGGGTCGGACGATACGGTACTTGCGCGGCCTTATGCGTCTTTCCGGCCTGCTCAAATTGCGCAATCTTCTTCTGGAGTTCCTCGTTGCTCATTTTCTTGATTTCTTCGGGGATAATGCAGCGGTCATCTTCATAATACTCTTTCATATCATCTCACCTCACAGTAATCAATGTCGTAGGATTGCTTAATTTTATCTAAGGCAGCTAACTGTGCCTCTTTATCAGTATACCCGATTCGGAGAAAATTTTCTACATACAATTTGTACAAATATTCTGGGACTTCCTGTGCGGATGCGTAAATATAGACCGAACCATCGTGACAAATTACGATGCTCACAGCGTATTTATGCCGGAAGGCCGAATTGAAATCTGCAATGCTCGGCGGCATACTGTTCGGATGCGTGTGCATTGCAATCAGGTTTACAACGCCTTCAATGGCGCGGGCAACAGCCGTTGTGTAGCCGATTTGTTCTTCGGCTGTCTCGTCTAAGACGCTGGCAAGGACAGCACCGCTTGCACCATCGAACCAGTACATATCTTCAAACAACGTGCCGCTGCGGTGCAGCAGCATTTCTTTGGCTTTGCTGTACAGGATGCGGCTGACGGCTGCGTTGTCTATAATACTATCAAATTTGCGGCGGTACTCTCCACCGCTGATATAACTGCTGTCAACCGTGGTTTCTTTATTTCGCCCATAGCGCTGAAACTCTAAAATGATCCTATCACCTAATTTTATTGCAGAGGGTTTTCGCCAAACTGTCAAGTTCACCGCATACAAAAAGCCCCCAAGCGGGTCAGGCTTGGGGGCTTAGGACTATTTGCAGGGCGTTTTTACACCACTATTTGTAAGGCTCCTTTATATAAAATAGGAAAAGTTGGTGTAGTAGTGGTGTAATGGTGTCAGAAATTCGCATTTTACGCCATTTTATAGCGATTATACGTCAAATTTCAATCCACAGGCTTCATCGTGGGGAACAGCAGAACATCGCGGATGGAGGCGGAGTCGGTGAGGAGCATGACAAGACGGTCAACACCGAAGCCGAGGCCGCCCGTGGGGGGCAGGCCATATTCCAAAGCGGTGATGTAGTCGTAATCCACCTGAGCCTTGCTCTCGGGGTCGATTGCCTTGCGGTCGGCCACCTGGCGCTCAAAACGTTCCTTCTGGTCAATGGGGTCGTTCAGCTCGCTGAAGGCGTTGCCGAACTCCGTAGCGTTGATGAAATACTCAAAGCGCTCGGTGTAGGCGGGATTTTCCGGCTTACGCTTAGCAAGCGGGCTGGTCTCGACCGGGTAGTCATAGATGAAGGTAGGCTGAATGAGTTTTTCCTCGACAAAGGCATCAAAGAACTCAGCCAAAATTGCGCCCTTGCTGGGGATTTCGGGCAGGTCAACATGATACTGTTTGGCCAGTTCGATGGCTTCCTCATCGGAGCTGACTGCATCAAAGTCCACGCCGGAATACTTCTTGACGGCCTCGACCATGGTCAGGCGCTCCCAGTGGGAAAGGTCAATCATATTGCCCTGATAGGGGATGACCAGGCTGCCGCAGACGTTCTGCGCGACGGTCTGCATCATTTCCTCAACCAAATCCATCATGCCGTGGTAGTCCGTATAAGCCTGATACAGCTCAATGGTGGTAAACTCGGGGTTATGCTTGGTGTCCATTCCCTCATTGCGGAAGATGCGGCCCACCTCATAGACGCGGTCCATGCCGCCCACAACAAGGCGCTTGAGGTAGAGTTCGGTCTCAATGCGCAGCACCATATCCATGTCCAGCGTGTTATGGTGGGTCACAAAGGGACGAGCGGAAGCGCCAATCTCAAAGGGGGTGAGGATGGGAGTATCCACTTCCAGGAAGCCTTTTCCGTCCAGGAAAGCGCGCAGTTCGCGCAGAATCATGCTGCGCTTAACAAAAGTATCCTTCACGTCAGGATTGACAATCAGGTCCACATAGCGCTGACGGTAACGAGCCTCACGGTCGGTCAGGCCGTGGAACTTTTCGGGCAGAGGCAGCAGGCTCTTGGACAGCAGCGTCAATTCATGAACGCGGACGCTCAGTTCGCCCATCTTGGTGCGGAACACCTCACCGGTGCAGGCAATAATGTCGCCCACATCCAGCTTTTTGAATGCGGCGTACGCCTCATCGCCGAGCAGGTCCCGCTTGACGAAAATCTGAATGTCACCCTTGGCATCGCGGAGATGAGCAAAGCTTGCCTTGCCCATCACGCGCTTGGACATCATACGGCCGGCAAGGCTGACCATGCGGCCGGTATCTTCCTCAGCGGGCAGGTCCTTATATTCTTCCTTCAGGTCGGCAGAAAAGGCATCCTGCTTGCATTTGGTGATTTGAAACGGGTCATGCCCGGCGGCCCGCAGGTCCGCCAGCTTCTGACGCCGTACCGCCGCCTCGGACGCGGCGTTCTGGGTGGTAGGCTGTTTATTCTGTTCCATAGCGCAGGTTCCTTTCCTGTCATTCTTCTTTTCTCTGTTTGGTAATCCGGGTCTGCTTATCGAGTGCGGCTCACATCGAGGATTTTGTATTCCAGAATGTTGCCGTTCGGCAGGGTGACGTCAACGCTCTCGCCTGCTTTGTGGCCCACAAGGGCAGCGCCGACAGGGCTTTCATCGCTGATGCGGCCGGCATCAATATCCGCCTCGGTGGAGCCGGTGATGTCGTACTCCTCTGCATCCTCCTCATCGTCGCCCTCGGCGAGAATGCGGACGTGCATACCGATAGAAATGGTATCGGTGGAGAGATCATTGTCGTCAATGATGCGGGCCACCTTGAGGGTTGCCTCCAAATCAGCAATGCGGGCCTCCACGATTGCCTGCTCTTCCTTGGCGGCATCGTATTCAGCGTTTTCGGACAGGTCACCGTAGCCGCGGGCCACCTTGAGTTTGTCTGCCACTTCCTTACGGGTGACGGTGCGCAGCGTGTTCAGCTCATCTTCCAGTTTTTTATAGCCCTCATGGGTAACAACAACTTCTTTGGCCATTGTCAGGATTCTCCTTCGCAATTAAAAAGTTGTGCGGCCCAGATGGAGCCGCACTAGTTTAAATATTGTATCTGTTTTTTTACGGATTGTCAAGCCATTTTCCTTACGTCACGGCGATGTTTTACCGTTTCCTGAAAGAAATTGTTTCCAATTTGTCATACAGCGGTGCATTTCCCTTGACGAAATGGCGCAAGGGTGGTATGATATATAAAATATATTGGGTGGATTGGGCAAAAATCCACCGTTTTGTTCTGTTTTATTAAAAATTCATTGCCCCCAATCGGACCGGCAAGAAAGGAAGGCGTTCAGACTGTTGAAACGATTTTTATGTGCTTTGGCTGTTGCTGCGCTGCTGATTTTCTGTGTGTCCTGCGGGAGCCAGGCGGCTTCATCCAGTCAAAGTGTTGCCACTGCCGCCCCAACGGAATCTTCCTCCCGCAATGTGCGCAGTGAGCCCGTTGCGGTGAGTGAGACGGTCGCCAACGCCGGGAACGTGTCCGGCACTGAGGCGCCGGCACCTACGCAGGCACCCGAGCAGGCAGAGGAAACGCCCTCCACCGGGGACATTCCCGTTGCGTACATCGCAGCCATTTTGGGTTTGATCCTTGTCTGTTCCGCAGGGCTGATTATGCTCAAACGAATTTGATTGATTTTTTGAGAGGGAGCCGGAAAGGCTTCCTCTTTCTTATTTCATCTTCTATTCCGAACTCGAAAGGAGGCCCCGGATGAAACCCGAAAAGTTCCGCCATCTGCACGGTGACAGCCGTCTTTTTCCTTTTGCCGCGCGGACCGCGCTGCGAAAAAAGCAAAAGCGCACGGCGCGTATCCTGCGCACGGCAGGGATTGCCGTACTGTGTCTGGCCGGAGTTTTGCTGGTTCGGGAAAGTTTATTGCGAGGCGGTCAGCCCGAAGTCCCCACGGTTCCAACGCCCTCCCCATCGCCTGAGGTCACACAGGCCCCCGCCGCGCCGGCGGAAAGCATCCCGGTGCGGACAGTTACCGTGGATGCACTAGCCGCCACCGGTGAAGCCGATGAGGCTGCCCATGCCTCCCCTGCCCCTCACCCCACCGCAGTCCCGGAAGAAAGTTCCGAAATTCTTCCGCAATATCGGGAACTGTACGAGCAGAACCCTGACCTGATCGGCTGGCTGCGGGTGGACGGAACCGCCATTGACTACCCTGTCGTACAGGTTCCTGGGGACAATACGACCTATCTGCGCCGGGGTTTTGACCGGCTGTATTCCACCGGCGGAACGCTCTTCCTGGACGGGCGCTGCGTTCTGGGTGAGACAGCCAATGCGCTGATTTACGGTCACAACATGGCAAATGGCTCGATGTTTGCCGACCTTGTGCGTTACCGGGACGAGGAATTTTACCGCGAACACCCCGCCTTTACCTTTGACACGCTGACGCAGGAGGGCCGCTGGCAAGTCGCCGCCGCGCTGGATACGACCCTTGGTGCAGACGAACTCCCCTACTACACCTTTTTTGATGCCGCCGACCGGGCCGAATGGCAAAAACGGGTGGACGCTATCATGGCGCTTTCCCTCTATGACACCGGGGTTGTACCGGAGTACGGGGACGAACTTCTCACGCTCTCAACCTGCGGCGAGACCAGTTCCGCCACCGCCCGGCGCTTCGCGGTCCTGGCTGTGCGGACAGACGATTTGGAGTGAAGTGATAAAAGGGAAATCTTGTCCACCGTGCGCAAGCCCCTTGCATTTTCAGTGCAAATCCGTTATTATGGAACACGAAAATCAACTTGCAAAGGAGTTTGACCATTTATGGCATTCAAATATGAGATTACCGAACGCATTGCAGTTCTTTCCACCAACTCAAGCGGCTGGGAGCGTCAGCTGAACATGATCAGCTGGAACGACCATGAGCCGAAGTATGACATCCGCGACTGGTCGCCCGATGGCAGCAAGATGAGCAAAGGCATCAGCATGACCCGCGAGGAACTGGCCGCGCTCAAGGACATTCTGAATGAGATGGAACTGTGATGGAAGATTATCGCGCCCGATTCATTGAAATTTATAACAAGAACATCACCCGCCCCGGCGCAGACCGCCTGCTGAAGTGGCTGGAGGGAACGGATTTTTTCACGGCTCCCGCCTCCACCAAGTTCCACGGTGCCTGTGAGTGCGGGCTGGTGATGCACAGCGTCAATGTCTACGATGCCATGATGCAGCACTTCTTCACCGAGGGGGACAATCCCGAAACCTTTGCGGTCTGTGCATTGCTGCACGATCTGTGCAAAGCGAACTTTTACAAAGTTTCGACCCGCAATGTCAAGAACGATGCTACAGGGCAGTGGGAAAAAGTGCCTTACTATCAGGTATCCGATCAGCTTCCCTACGGCCACGGTGAGAAGAGTGTCTATTTGATAGAACACTTCATGCGTCTCAAGACCGATGAAGCCATTGCCATCCGCTGGCACATGGGCGGATTTGATGATGCCGTGCGCGGCGGCAGCTACGCCGTGAGTGACGCATACAACCGCTATCCGCTGGCCGTCAAACTGCACGCTTCCGACCTGATTGCCACCTACCTGATGGAACAGGGAACCAGCGAAGTGGAAAACGGCCACCCGAAACCCGCCAAATGAATGAATAGCAAAAACTGCCCGGAACCTTTGTCAGGGTTCCGGGCAGTTTTTCTTTTTTACAGCTGTGTCACTCCGACAAGCCGGCAAGGTAACTGTCGATGCGTTCACTGAAAATTTCAGGCCAGCGGGCATCATATTCGGCAAAGACCTGCTTATAATAGTCCGCTTCCGCTTGATCCGGGGGGCTTGTGCGGCGGTAGCAGTAAAGGGTGATATTATTGAGCGGGAACTCCGTAACATACTCATAGTGTGCCGAAGCCGGGCTGTCGGTACGCAGAGCGGCATTGATGGGGCCAATAATGCCCCCCTCCTCCGTACTGTCGGTGACCATAACGTATTCGGAGGTCCAAATTCCCGTTGGGAATCCGTGTGTGGAGGGTATGCTGCTTTCCCACAGGATCATGCTCCTGAGCTGAGGATGGGCGGGGTCACTGTAGGCAAAAGTCGTGCCGCTGTAGCCATCACAGTCTATATTGAGATAGACCGTACCATCCTCAGGGCAGTTTTCCAGCACAAAGTCAGTCACCGCCCGCATAGCGTCCAAATCGGTGCGGCGGGTAATGTCAAGACTCTCTCCACTGAGCAGAACCGTCTGTACATTGGCATTAGGAACCCGCAGTGCGTTTCCCGAATTAAGAGCAAGGAAGACTGCCATTCCTCCTGCCCCCGCCGCTGCGAGCATTCCTTTCCGCAGCGCGCACAGAGCCGCCGCCAATACAAACAGGCCAAGGAGATAAGCAGGTGCAAGAATCAGGCTTTGGTGGTCCCCCAGCGACTGCGTCCGGGTAAAAAGTGCGCCCGCCAGAAGGGCGGAGCAGGCCGTGACCAGTGCCGGGGCACGCAGATGGCTCTTTGTGAGCGACAAAATCAGCCCCGCGCCGCAGAGCAGCAGCCAAATCGCTCCCTGCGTATGAAGCTGAGCGACGCAGTTTTTGAGGAAACCGCCGCCATAGTAAGCGCCGTAGATATCGGCATAGTCTGTGGTCAGAATCGTGCGGAAAGTGGGCAGCAGCAAAACCACTATAAGGACTGCGCTCGGCACACCGAAGCGAAGCATATTGGCCAGCGCCCGCCCGAATCTGCCGCGCTGCGCCGCCTGTACCAGCACGGCAAGGACATAGACAAGATAAAATGCCAGAATCCAGTACATATACCACCGGCGGGTCAGAACGAGTGCAAAGGTAGCGGCAAACAGGCAGAAAAGGCGGCCGGCAGGCAGCGTTTCAAACCGATAGTCCGCACAGAGCAGCAGAATGACCGAAGCAAAGGTCAGGCCGAAAGCATCCGGCATTCCGTGCGTGGCAGGCCAGAGGAACATCGGCCAGAGCACCATGACCGCCATACAGACCGGATAATACAG
>JAQXGE010000011.1 GCA_029006135.1 Oscillospiraceae bacterium
AACAAGACGCTGGAGTTCCGGCACGGTACAAAATCGTGGCGGGCGGGACCTCCCAAAACGCCCAACAGCTACCGTACCATTCCGCTGACAGACACGGCCTATGGCATCCTTCGTGAAGTGTGGGACAGCCGGGAAGAACGAAAATCTTCTCCTGTGCTGAAGCAGACTTTGGAGTACATGGACCGTCGAAGCGGCAGTATGGCAAAGCTTACGATGCGTGATCTGGTCTTCATCAACTGGCGCACCGGGGAACCAGCGAAAAACAGTTCCTATGACACCCATCTCTACAAACTCTGCGACGAAGCGGGAATCCAGCGCTTTTGTATGCACGCGCTGCGCCACACCTACGCCACGCGGGCTATCGAAAGCGGGATGCAGCCCAAGGTGCTGCAAAAGCTGCTGGGACACGGCAGCATCAAAACCACCATGGATCGGTATGTTCATGTGACCACCGAATCTCTGGACCAAGCGGTACGGCAATTTGAAATGAATGGGGTTATCTGAATGAGAGCCGCGGTTCTGCACCAGAATGGCGTAAAAATGGAGTAGACACCGAAAGCCACAAACACGGAAACCCTTGAAAATACATAGAAAACGAAGGAGAATGAAGATATATGAAATTAGGTATCGTAGGACTGCCCAATGTAGGCAAATCCACCCTGTTCAATGCGCTGACCAGCACGCAGAATGCGCAGGCGGCGAACTATCCGTTCTGCACCATTGAACCGAACTCCGGCATTGTACCGGTGCCGGATGCCCGGCTTGACAAGCTGGCCGAGGTGTGGAACACCGACAAAAAGACCCCTGCCATCGTGGAATTTGTGGACATTGCGGGTCTTGTTAAGGGTGCCAGCCAGGGCGCGGGACTTGGCAACAAGTTCCTTGGCCACATCCGGGAATGTGATGCCATCGTCCATGTAGTGCGCTGCTTTGACGATGACAACATCATTCATGTGGTGGAGGATGTCAACAAGCCGGAGAGCGTTGATCCCATCCGCGACATTGACGCCATTGACCTTGAACTGATTCTGGCCGATTTGGAGATTGTGAACAACCGCCTGGGCCGTCAGCAGAAAGCCGCCAAGACCGGCAACAAGAATGCCGCCGCCGAAGCCGCATGGCTTGCCGAACTGGCCGCTCACCTTGAGGCCGGCAAGCCCGCCCGCACCTTTGAGTTTGATGATACGGACGATGCTCAGAACGCCGTGCGCCGTGAACTGGGCCTGCTCTCCGCCAAGCCGGTCATTTATGCCTGCAACGTGGGCGAGGATGACCTTTTAGGCGGATTGGATGAGAACCCCTACTTCCCGCTGGTTGCCGCCCGCGCCGAAGAGGAACACGCGCAGGCCATTCCCATCTGCGCCAAGACCGAGGAGGACATTGCGGACGCATCCCCCGAGGAAAAGCGTGCCTTCCTGCACGAGATGGGCATTGAATCCACCGGCCTTGACAATCTCATCAAGGCAAGCTACGAACTGCTGGGTCTCATCAGCTTTTTGACGGACGGCAAGAAAGAATGCCGTGCGTGGACCATCAAGCGCGGCACCAAGGCGCCGCAGGCCGCCGGCAAGATTCACTCGGACTTTGAGCGCGGCTTTATCCGTGCGCAGGTCATCGGCTACGATGTGCTTGAGCAGAACAACTTTGACTATGCCGCCGTCAAGGCGAAGGGCCTTCAGCGCACCGAGGGCAAGGAATATGTCGTGCAGGACGGCGATGTGATCGAGTTCCTGTTCAACGTCTGATTCACAAGGAGGAACCCCATGATTTTTGGTATTATGGGCGCTATGCCCGATGAAGTTGACCAGCTCTGCGCACGGCTAAGTGATGTAACGCGCGAAACTTACGCAGGTGTCGAATACCACTGCGGCACGCTGCACGGCAAACAGGTCGTTGTCTGCTGTGCCGGCATGGGCAAGGCCAACGCCGCCGCCACCACGCAGGTGCTGATCACGCGGTACGGTGCCGAGCGGATTATCTTCTCCGGCATTGCGGGCAACATGACCTCCAAGATTGGCATCGGGGATGTCTGCGTGGGCAAGACGGTCATTTACCACGATGCCCAGGATGACATGATTTGCCAGAGTGCACCGTTCCTGAAAGAATATCCCGGCGACCCGGCCCTCGTCAAGGCCGCACTCGATGCGTGTGCGGAATGCGGTGTCAAAGCCATTGCGGGCAAGATTGCCACCGGCGATCTGTTTGTCGGTGACTCCGAGACCAAGCGTGCCATCGAAGAAAAGTGCCATCCCGACTGTGTTGAGATGGAAGGCGCCGCCGTGAGCCAGATTGCCGCGCGCTGCGGTGTCCCCTGCGTTATCCTGCGCGCCATGAGCGACAACGCGGATGAGAGCGGCTATGAGGTGCTGGTTGTCAAGAGTTTCAGCATTGCCGAGTATGTCCGCACCGCCACCGCCATTGTGGCCAAGATGATTGAAAGCCTGTAATTGCCGCATTTTTGTCCCCTCACAAATTGACTTTAACTCACAGCGCCGTTCCCGCCAAAGCGGGAGCGGCGTTTTTTTGCTGCCATGCCGCCGGCCGCAGACGTCGCACAGAAAATCTTTATGAAGTCTTTATAAAAACAGCTGTACCCTTTTACCTTCTTTACCTGTTATGAAGTATGATATGAACTTAGTGGAAGTTTTTGCCGAAATCATGCGGTGCGCTCCGCCGGGGCGTGCGATTTTGGCGGAAGGGGATTGTTTCAGCATGAAATCCATTCTTTTGATCGGGCTTGGGCGGTTCGGACGTCACATTGCCAGCGAGCTGAACGTGCTCGGCCATCAGGTCATGGCGGTGGACTGCCGGGAGGACCGTGTCAAGGCCATCATGCCCTATGTCACCAACGCCATGGTAGGCAGCGGCACCAACGCGGCGTTCCTTGCCTCGCTGGGCGTGCGCAACTACGATGTCTGCATTGTGGCCATCGGCAATGACTTTCAGAGTTCACTCGAGACAACATCCCTGCTCAAAGATTTGGGTGCCAAAATGGTCGTTGCGCGCGCCGCGCGTGACGTGCAGGCGCGGTTTTTGCTGCGCAACGGTGCGGACGAGGTCGTTTACCCCGAAAAACAGATGGCCAAATGGACCGCTATCCGGTACAGTTCCAACCATCTCCTTGACTATATTGAGCTGGACAGCAGCCATGCGATGTATGAGGTTCCGGTGCCGGCTGCCTGGGTTGGCCGTACGCTGCGCGAACTGGATGTGCGCAATAACTGGAACGTCAACGTCATCGGCATCCGCGGCGGCGGTCAGCTTGCGCTCTCCCACATTGGCGACCACCCCATGCAGGCGGATGAGACCCTGCTCGTGATGGGATTAAACCGTGATGTTCAGAAATGCTTTGATTTATAACCGAACACGCGCCCGGCCTTTCGGCTCGGGCGCCTTTTTTGTATCTGCCGGCAAAAAGCCGCGGCAAATGCTGTGCAGTTTCGCTCTTTTCAAAGGCGGAGAAATGCGGTATACTGATTGATAATGACGGCAGAGCCGTTTATTTTGCCCAAATACCGCAATGGCGGCATGGAAAGGAATGTGGCCTTTATGCAATATACCATTGAGAACGAATATCTTCGCCTGACCGCTGACACACACGGGGCCGAGGCAGTGAGCGTCATCAGCAAAGCGGACGGTGCCGAGATGCTCTGGTGCGGTGACCCCGCCGTTTGGGGCCGTCATGCGCCCATCCGGGTCCCCTACACCGGCAAGCTGACCGGCGGGCAGATGATCTGCAAGGGGCAGACCTACGCGGGCGGACAGCACGGCTTTGCGCGCGATATGGAGCACACACTGGTGGGTCAAACGGCCGACACAATGACCTTTGAGTTGGCTGCCAGCGAGGAAACAAAGAAACGCTGGCCCTACGAGTTTGTGCTGCGCTCCACCTTTGCACTGGACGGCAAAACGGTCCGCCACACCCTGACGGTGGAGAACCCTTCCGAGCCGGTGCTGCGGTTTGGCATCGGGTATCATCCGGCTTTTGCCATTCCCTTTGATGAGCACCACACCGCCTCCGACTATGAATTCCGCTTTGACGAGCTGGAAAGCCCTCTGTGCGTGAGCTGCCTGCCCAACGGACTTCTCAACGGCAGTGACTACCACTATCTTGCCCGCAATACCCGCTCCATCCCCGTGACCGACACGCTCTTTGCCAATGACAGCCACTGTATGCTCAACCTGCGCAGCAAGACACTGGCCATCGTGGAAAAGGACACCGGCCGTGCCGTGCGATGCAATATTGAAGGCTACCCTTACGTCCTCATCTGGTCCGCGAACAAAACGCCCTACCGCTTTGTCTGCATTGAGCCGTGGCACAGCCTGCCCGGCGAGGAGGACGGCCCGCAGGTCTGGGAAGAACGCCCCTGTGCGGCCTCCCTGACCCCCGGCGAGAGCTGGTCCACCACCCTCTGCACAACGTTTGACCGATAAACAGCAATGCCCGGAACCGCAAGGTTCCGGGCATTGTTTTGTTTCATCAGCCGCCGAGCGTGGCAGCCATAACGGCTTTGATGGTGTGCATCCGGTTTTCCGCTTCGCGGAACACGATGGACTGCGGACCGCTGAACACCTCATCGGTCACTTCCATGGCGTCCCGGCCGAACTTCTCGCCCATCTCTTTGCCGACGGCGGTTTTGTGGTCATGGTAGGCGGGCAGGCAGTGCATGAATACGGCCTGCGGGCCGGCCTTTTTCATCAGGTCCGCATTGACCTGATACGGTGCCAGCGCGCCGATACGCTCCTCCCAGACTTCGACCGGCTCGCCCATGCTGACCCAGACATCGGTATAGACAATGTCCGCCCCCGCCGCGGCGTCCGTGTCATCACTGAGCGTGATGGAAGCGCCGGTTTCGGCGGCAATCGCCTTGCAGCGCTCGACAAGCGCCGCATTCGGCCAATAGGACTTGGGCGCGCAGGCCACAAAATCAAGGCCCATCTTGGCACAGCCAATCATGAGGGAGTTGCCCATATTGTACCTTGCATCCCCCATATAGACGAACTTCAGCCCCTTGAGATGGCCGAACTGTTCCCGGATGGTGAGGAAATCCGCCAGAATCTGCGTGGGATGGTACTCGTTGGTCAGGCCATTCCAGACCGGCACGCTCGAATACTCCGCCAGTTCCTCCACAATGCTCTGACCGTAGCCGCGGTACTCAATGCCGTCAAACATCCCGCAGAGCACCTGTGCCGTGTCGGCAATGGATTCTTTCTTGCCAATCTGGCTGCCCGTGGGGTCCAGGTAGGTTGTTCCCATGCCAAGGTCATGCGCCGCCACCTCAAAGGAGCAGCGCGTGCGGGTGGAGGTCTTTTCAAAAATCAGCGCAACGTTTTTGCCGCGCAGCGTATCGTGGGGGATGCCGGCCTTCTTCTTTGCCTTCAGTTCAGCGGCCAGATCCAGCAGATATTCAATCTCCTGCGGGGTGTAGTCCAGCAGCGTCAGAAAATCTCTCCCTTTCAAATCCATCGGTGTTTCCTCCCTCATGAAATATTGTTTTGATTATGCCACATTCCCGCACAAATTGCAAGTATTTTTGAATGTTTATTCAATATTTTAGAATAAATATTCAAGGTTTTCCCCGCAAGCCAAGACAAAAGCAGCCCGCCCGCCCCGGGAACAAATCTCCGGAGCGGGCGGGCCGCTGGTTATTAGAAAGGAGAATCCAATTACTTCTTAATCTGAATCAGGGCGTCATTGATTTCCTGCTTCATCTCAGCCGTAACGTTCTTGCCGGCCATCTTCATGAGGTCGTTCAGACGCATCATGCCGTAGAATCCGGCCATCGGGCTGTCGAGCTCGGTTTCGCCCTCCTTCTTCTTCATCATGCCGAAGGCGGTGCCGCCCAGAATCTTGCCCATGTAGGTTTCAAGGACCTTGGCGGTCTCGGGGTTGCCCATCAGGACGCTGACCTTGTCCTTGATGGAGTAGTAGCCGGCGGGGAACTTCATGGCCTTGCGCGCAGCAACGGCAGCGGGGTCGTCAAACCAGTTGGCGGCCTGGTTGCCTTCCGGCACATCATAGGCGTAGTTGTGCTCGGCCACGGTGCGCAGCGTGATGGTGTTGCCCTCCACGTCGCCGCACTTGGCGGTGATGACGTTCTCGCCTTCCTTGAGGGCCACGTTCTGGAACAGAACCTCATGGTCCACAGCGGGCTGGGTGGCAACAGGCTCACCGTTCACATAGAGGGTGACCTCATCGCAGTTGGTGAAGATATCCACATAGCGCTCATCGGGTGCGCGGTCCACAAAACGCTCGCCGCAGACATGGATCATCGGCTCCTTGGTCCAGTAAGCCTGGTAGACATAGAAGGCGTCCTTCTTGGTCTTGCGGTCGTAGGTCACAAGGCCCTTGTTGTTGCGGCCCTGCACGCCGCCCTCATCGCGGGCATCGGCAGCAAAGTCGAACATATTCCACACATGGGTCGCCCACAGGTAGGGACGGGTGGCGAAGGTCTTGAGCATCTCGTGATGATAATGCGTGGCGTACTCCTCGGTGTAGTCGTGGTTATCGGGGTAAGCGGTGTGCCACTTGAGGATGTTCTCGGCGCCGTACTCGGAAACGCCCAGGCAGCGGTCGGGGTTGGTAGCGTGGAACTTATCCAGCCACGGACCGTTGTCCTCGACATCGCCCACATACCAGCCGAAGTAGTGGTTGTAGCTCTGCACATCGGTGATGTAGGTATGCTCGGAATCCATCGGAACCATCGAAACCTGCGCCATGGTGGTCAGGCGGCTGGGGTCGAGCTTCTTGGCCAGAGCGTGCAGCTCGGTCAGGTTCTGGTAGAGTGCCTCACTCTCGCCGGAGATGGTGATCTCGTTGGAGATGCCCCAGAAGCAGATGGAGGGATGGTTGTAGTTCTGGGCGATCAGCTCGGTCATCTGGCTGATGGTGTTGTCATGTGCTTCCTTGGTGGGGATGAACTGGCTGATGAAGGGGATTTCTGCCCACAGCACAAAGCCGGTATGGTCGCACAGATCGTAGAAATACTGGTCATGCTGATAGTGGGCCAGACGGATGGTGTTGGCGCCGACTTCCTTGATGAGGGCGATGTCCTCCTCATGCTCCTTCGGGGTGATGGCCCAGCCCATATTCTCGCGGTCCTGATGGCGGGAAACGCCGTGCAGGGGGTAGCTCTTGCCGTTGAGGAAGAAGCCCTTGTCGGGGTCAACATGGAAGGAACGGTAGCCGTAAGTTGCGGTGACGGTGTCCTGCTCCTCGCCGTCCTTCTCAATGACAGCCTCGCAGGTGTAGCAGTAGGGGTCCTCCATGCTGTTCCACAGATG
>JAQXGE010000012.1 GCA_029006135.1 Oscillospiraceae bacterium
AGCAGGTTGTAGGTGCCGCCATAGATGGTCTTTTGTGCCACGATATGGCCGCCGTTCTGCGCGAGCGCCTGAATCGTATAGCTGATGGCCGCCGCACCGGAAGCGACTGCCAGCGCGGCCACGCCGCCCTCAAGAGCCGCAAGGCGCTGTTCGAGCACATCCTCGGTGGGGTTGGTCAGACGTCCGTAAATGTTGCCTGCATCCGTCAGGCCAAAGCGTGCCGCCGCATGGGCGGAATTATCAAACACATAGGAACTGGTCTGGTAGATGGGCACAGCGCGCGCACCGGTCGCGGGATCGGGTTTTTCCTGGCCAACGTGGAGCTGAAGCGTTTCAAAATGCAGTTTATTTTCAGACATGGTAATTCCCTCACATTTCATTGTATCGTCCCTGCGCGCCGGTTTCCGGCCGCAGGGTATAAAAATCCCGGGGGCATCAGCAAAAATGCTCCCGGGCACGGATTACAGCAAACGGAGGGTCACATTCGGTCAGCAAACAGCGCCGAATTGCCCCCGGAGTGCTGAACAGCCCGGGCATGACACATTCGGCCAAAACGGAAATTGGCGCGCAGAATTTGAGTCCAGATTGCTTTCATGCTGTTTGCCTCCTTCCGCCTTTTACCTACAATTAAAGTAGGTTTGTTGGTATGTTTGGATTATAGCCCTTTCCCTGCGCTCTGTCAACCCCCTTTTTTCGTTTTTTCAAAAAAAGAACGGACCGTGATGAACACAGCCCGTTTTGCGCGGCCAAGCCGCTCAGATTACATATTCATTTCCCTGCTCAGGCTTTGCCATGAGGTCGGCCAGCGTCACGCTCTGCAGATAGTCCTCAATCATCTTATCAAGTTTGCTCCACATCGGGTAGGTGCGGCATTCCGCCATGCGCGGGCAGGTGGGAGCGCCCGGCTCGAGGCAGGCCACCGTGGCAAGGCTGCCCTCGGTCAGATGCAGGATACTGCCGACCGTATACTGTTCGGGTGCACGGGTCAGCTTATAGCCACCGCCCTTGCCGCGCATCCCCGCAAGGAAGTGATTCTGCACCAGGGATTTCAGAATACTTTCAAGATATTTTTCACTGATTTCCTGCCGCTCGGCGATTGCTTTGAGCGGGACATACCCTTCCGCCTGGTGCTCGGCCAAATCAATCATGACCCGCAGTGCATAGCGGCCTTTTGTTGAAACCATCATGGGTGTTCCCTCCGTTCTTTATAACCCATTATATAACAGGGTTAATAGGAAAAGCAAGTGTCTGTCCCGAAAATTTTCCTTGACAAATCGGAAATGCGGCTGTATAATCCCTATAAACCCACACGAAAGGTTGGTAATAAATATGCGGCGATGTCGATTCTGACTTGATTGCCCGCTTTGCCGTGTAAGCGGCGGGAATGGGCGCACGTTTTCCTTTTTTGAATCACAATATCACAATATTATGAAAGAGGTTATTACGATGAGCAAGATTTATACATCCGCCGACCAGCTGATTGGACACACCCCGCTGCTGGAACTCACCCATATTGAAGCCGCCGAGGGGCTCGAAGCCCGGCTGCTCGCCAAGCTGGAATACCTGAACCCCGCGGGCTCGGTCAAGGACCGCATTGCCAAGGCGATGCTCGACGATGCCGAAGCCAGCGGCAAACTCAATAAAGATACCACCATCATCGAGCCGACCTCCGGCAACACCGGCATCGGTCTGGCAAGCGTGGCGGCCGCGCGCGGGTACCGGCTGATTATCGTCATGCCCGAAACGATGAGCGTGGAGCGCCGTCAGCTGATGAAGGCATACGGCGCCGAGCTCGTGCTGACTGAAGGGTCTAAGGGCATGAGCGGTGCGATTGCCAAGGCGGACGAACTGGCCGCACAGATCCCCAACTCCTTTGTGGCCGGGCAGTTTGTCAACCCCGCCAACCCCGCCGCGCACTATAAGACCACCGGCCCTGAGATTTGGCAGGACACCGACGGCAAGGTGGATTACTTTGTGGCCGGTGTCGGCACCGGCGGCACCATCACCGGCGTGGGCAAGTACCTCAAGGAGCAGAACCCCAATGTCAAGGTTGTGGCGGTGGAGCCGTCCTCCAGCCCGGTGCTGAGCCAGGGCAAGGCGGGCGCACACAAGATTCAGGGCATCGGCGCGGGCTTTGTCCCCAAAGTTCTGGACACCGGCGTGTATGATGAAATCATCCCGGTTGAGAACGATGACGCTTTTGCCACGGGCAAGCGCGTTGGCCATTCCGAGGGCGTTCTGGTGGGCATTTCCTCCGGTGCGGCGCTCTGGGCCGCCATCGAGGTTGCCAAGCGTCCCGAGAACAAGGGCAAGAACATTGTGGTCCTCCTGCCCGACACCGGCGACCGCTACCTGAGCACCCCTCTGTTCGCGGACTGATTTTTTCAACGATTTTGCCGCGGAGCGCATCAAATCCATAAATTATAAAAGACACTGCGAATTTTATCGCAGTGTCTTTTGTCATGTTTTTCAGCTTTTTGATTTTTTGAGGAACTTGCGCAGGGGCACCGTGACCGCACCGCCGATGACACAGCCGAGCACCCACTCCACAGCCCCCTGAACACCGACCATCAGGACAATGAAGGTGAAGGGGTTTGCCGCGCCCTTAGCGGCGGCAAGGTTCTGAACATAGTCGGTATTATAGAACAAAAGCACCATAAAGCCCATGTAGAACACCGTGTTCAGGAACGGCGCGGCAAAGCCGCCGACGGCACAGTCGAGTTTTTCTTTGCCGGGGAACAGCTTTTCCATCGCGCGGAACACCAGCGCACAGCCAAGTCCCATGAGGATGCGCCCGATAACGGCCATCACGAAGTAGCCGACCGGGCTGGCGGCGAACAGTGCGGCGCCGAGCGCGCTCTTGCCCTCCACGGCATTGATAAAGCTGGTCAGGCCAAAGATTCCGCCAAGGACAGCGCCCGCGGCCGGACCCATCGTCATGGCGCCGATGGCCACAGGGATGGAGAGCAAACTGCAGTTGAGCGGTCCGATCGGCAGGTAGCCCAGCGGTGTGTAGGACAGCACCAGCATGAGCGCCACAAGCAGCGCCATCTGGGTCATCCAACGGATGTTGGTGCGTGAGTTTTTCATATTCAATTTCCTCCTGCTGCCGTCCTCTCTGCGAGGTACAGCGCATATTTGCAGCATCCCGCTGCGTGTTCAGTATACCCGCTTTGCCGCAAAAATGCAAGGGATATCATCACGCGCGCAGAACATCGGGCAGGAAGGTCAAAATATCGTGCGGGAGCATCGTCAGCGCGCTCGTGCGCGCGGCACAGCAGTCCGCCGCCGCGCCGTGGAGCCACACCCCACAGGCGGCCGCATCGCGCGGGGTCAGTCCCTGCGCAAGCAGCGCTGCAATCATTCCGGCCAGCACATCCCCGCTGCCGCCCCGCGCAAGGCCGGGGTTGCCGGTGGGATTTTTGAGCGTTTCCTCCCCCGGCGCGGCGATGAGGGTCCCCGCGCCCTTCAGCACCGCCGTACAGCCGTAGGTTTCGGCCAGAGCGCGCGCAGCACCTTCCCGGTCGGACTGAATTTTTTCGACGTCTGTGTGCAGCAGCCGTGCGGCCTCGCCGGGGTGCGGGGTCAGCACCGCCGCGGCGGGCAGCGGAAAAGGTTTTGCCGCCAACGCATTGAGCGCATCCGCATCGAGCACGGCAGCTTTCCAGGCGGGTTCGCCGCCAAGCAGCGCTTCCATCACCCTTCCGTCCGCAGGGCCAAGGCCCGGGCCTGCCAGCAGCACAGCCGGACGCGCCGCAAAGCGTTCACACAGCGCCGCGGCATCCTCCCGGGCAATGCCGCCGTCCGCTTCTGCACGGCAGGGCAGCGCACAGCATTCCGGCGTGCGGGTCAAAACCAGCTGAACCACGGGTTCCACGCTTGCCAGATAGACCAGCCCCGCGCCGCAGCGAAGTGCGCCCTCCACGCAGAGCGCCGCAGCGCCCCGGTAGGCAAGGCTCCCCGCCACCGCCGCAACCGAGCCGAAAGTGCCTTTGTTGGCATCCTCCGGGCGGCGGGGCAGACGGGAGAGGACGTCTTGTTTTGTCAGGGTATACATTCCGCGTTCCCCCTTTATTTTTGAAGAAAAAGGTTGTATAGTGATAGTATACCTCTTTTGGCAAAAAAAGGAAAGGAGCAAAACCATGGTACCGGAACTGGAAAAACTCATTGAATCCCATGACCGCATTGTTTTCTTCGGGGGTGCCGGCGTTTCAACTGAAAGCGGAATCCCGGATTTCCGTTCGGTGGATGGGCTCTACCACCAGAAGTTCAAGTATCCGCCTGAGACGATGCTTTCCCACACCTTCTACGAGACCCACACGGCGGAATTTTTTGATTTTTACCGCCAGAAACTCATCGTTCACGGCGCAAAGCCCAACGCCGCGCACCTGCGCCTTGCCCGGCTTGAACAGCAGGGCAAACTGCGTGCCGTGGTGACGCAGAACATTGACGGGCTGCATCAGGCCGCAGGCAGCCGGACCGTCTATGAGCTGCACGGCTCCACGCTGCGCAATTTCTGCACGCGCTGCGGCAAGTTCTACCCCGTAAGCTTTATTGAGGAGGCGGGCGGCAAGGGCGATGGCATCCCGCGCTGCACCGAATGCGGCGGCATCGTCAAGCCGGATGTAGTCCTCTACGAGGAAGGGCTTGATGAGGGCGTGCTGAACGGTGCCATCGGGGCCATCAGCACAGCCGACCTGCTCATTGTGGGCGGCACAAGTCTGGCCGTCTATCCGGCGGCGGGGCTTTTGCGGTATTTTGGCGGCAGTGATCTTGTGGTCATCAACAAGCAGCCCACCCCGGCCGACTCGATGGCCTCGCTGGTCATCAACGAACCGATTGGCCAGGCGCTTGGCATTGACTGAACGAACTGCCCGAAAATGTGAAATCTCAATTTATTTTTATTAAATTTTACCAAAACCCCTTGCGCAATTTTGTGCGTTTCTGGTATTATAGGGTGAAAGAGGGGACACTGCGGGAATCCGCCGTCCCCCGGAGGGGGTCATAAGTATGTCGAATGCACTGAACGAGTTTTCCCGGCGGCGGGATTTTCTTGTCTGTCTCGACTCGGACGGCTGTGTGATGGATACGGTATACACCAAACACTGCACGGTCTTTTGTCCTGAGCTGATCCGGGTTTTTGGTCTTGAGAGCCACGCGGCGTTCATCACGGCCGCATGGGAGGAAATCAACCTCAGCAGCATCACGCGGGGCATCTCCCGGTTTGAGAGTGTTGTGCTGATTTTTGACAGGCTGAAAAACCGCGGCATTGACCTGCCGGGCAGTGAGGACATTGCCTCCTGGGTGTCCACGGCATCGGAGCTGTCCACCGCCACGCTTCAGCGTGAGGTTGTCCGTTCAGGGAGCCTTGCGCTGCGCAAGCTGCAGGAGTGGAACAACGCCTGCAACCGGCGCATTCAGACGCTGGAGCCCACCTTCAAGCCCTTCCCCGGCGTGGAGGACAGTCTGCGTCAGCTTCACGCCATTGCGGATGTTGCGGTGGTCTCTGCCGCGAATGAGAGTGCCATTGAGAGTGAATGGACACGCTGCGGCCTGGCCCGTCATGCCGATATCATTTTTGGGCAGGAGGTCGGCAGCAAGGCCAACTCCATCGCTTCCATGCTGGATTGCGGGTATGAGAGCCGCAAGGTCATGATGGTGGGCGATGCCATGGGCGATGCGCAGGCGGCGGCCGCCAACGGGGTTGCCTTTGTGCCCATCCTTCCGGGCCGGGAAGCCGAAAGCTGGCAGCGGATTCAGGAAGAGTCCCTGCCGAAACTCCTCCACGGCACCTTCAGCCCCGCCTATCAGTCCCAGCTGTTAGCGCAGCTTCGCAGCGCCCTGCACGGATAATTTTATAAGCCGAAACAAAGCCGAGCGTCCTGTTTCGTGCATTTCCGTCCCCTTCCCCAGTATATAATACAACTGCAGAAATTCAAAACCGCCCGCGCCGGATTTTTTCGGCGCGGGCGGCGTATACTGGGGGGTAATCTATTGCTGATGACGACCGAAACGCGAACCGAAATTTTTGACGCTCAGGTGTTAGGACCTGATGACGAGGCGGCCGTTGTGCATCTGTCGGGCGGCGGCCTGCCCTGGACCTGCGACCTGCCCGCATTGCTGCGCACAGGCGCCGTGCTCGGGGACTATGCGGGCACCGATACTTTGCAGGCCGCCGCGGCGCTGCTGCCCATGTACGGGCAGAGCCGTCTGGCGCTGAGTCTGCGCGCCGCAGGCTGCGGGGCAGACGGGCAGGGCACCGTACTTACGCCGCTGTGCCGGGCGGATTCCTATCTGCCGGTGCGGCGTTTTCTGCGCATGGCGATGAACTGGGCCTCGCAGAGATGCGCCAATTATCACATCTGGGCGGCGCTGCCCTACACGGAAGGCGAGCCGTGTGAGGAACTGTGTGCACAGTACCTTGCCGCCGGCCTGACGCTGCGTTCCCTGATTCCGGTGGATGCCGGGCAGATGCTGGTCTTTGCTGCGCACAGCTTTTCACCGCGCGGTCAGCCTGCACGGCGGCTCCACCTGCATGACCCCGCCCTGCCGCGGTACCTCGAGCGCGGGTATCTTGCCTCCGATTTTGGCTGGGACCGTGAGGGGATGCTGCTCACCCTGCGTCCCGGCGTATAACAATTTCCACAAAAAAACCGGCCCGCTGCGTACCATGACGCGGCGGGCCGGTTTGGCTGTTTTAAGAATCAGTAGCTGAGAATATCCTTGACGGTGCCGGACATCGAGAACAGCTTGGCAGAGATATGATCAAGATAGACGATGCCGAGCTTGTTGCCGGTCTCCTCATTATACAGGTCCTGAAGCTGGGGCATTGCCTCAAATGCAGCCTCCTGTGCCTCGGGGCTATTGTCAAAGTTGGCGGTTCCCTGAATCCGCATCCACTCGCCCTTGTCATTGCAGGCGCAGATTTCAAGGTTCGTGTTGTCGAGCAGCTGCTTATAGGCAGCCTTATGCTTGCCGATGCCGATGCACAGGTGGCCCTTGTACCACATGGCAAAGCCGATGGGGCGCACGCGGGGCAGATAGCAGTCCACCGTGGCAAGGTAGAAAGTCGGATTGTCTTTCAGAAACTGCATAATCTCTTCGCTGGGCTGCATAAGATTCCCTCCTTATATAACCTCTTTCGGATTACAACGTTTTGAGTGCGGCCACAATGCGCGCGGCGGCCTGCCGGGTCTTTTCGGCATCGCCGAACGCGGTCAGGCGGAAATAGCCTGCGCCGCAGGGGCCAAAGCCCTCACCAGGGGTACCCACCACGCCGGCGTTCTCAAGCAGCCAGTCGAAAAATTCCCAGCTGGACATTCCGCCGGGGCAGCGCATCCAGATGTAGGGGCTGTTCTTTCCGCCGCAGTACCACACGCCCGCCTCATCAAGTGCGGCGGCAATGACCGCCGCATTGGCGCGGTAGTAGTCGAGGTTCTGCTGGATTTCCTTCATGCCGGCCTCGCTGAACACAGCCTCTGCGCCGCGCTGCACGACATAGGCCACACCGTTGAACTTGGTGGTCTGACGGCGCAGCCACATCCGGTTGAGGCTCTGCCCGCCGCTGACGATAGCCTGCGGCACGATGGTGTAGCCGCAGCGCGTGCCGGTGAAGCCCGCAATCTTGGAGAAGCTGCACACTTCCACCGCGCAGTCCTTGGCGCCCTCCACCTCATAGATGGAGCGGGCAAGGTTTTTGTCGGTGACAAAGCACTCATAGGCGGCGTCAAAGAGGATGAGTGCATCGTTGGCTTTGGCCCAGCGCACCCATTCTTTGAGCTGTTCCGGCGTATAGGTCGCGCCGGTGGGGTTGTTGGGGCTGCACAGGTAGACAATGTCCGCATGAACGGAATCGTCCGGCATCGGCAAAAAGCCGTTTGCCTCGTTGGCAGCCATATAAAGAATCTTCCGGCCGGCCATCACGTTGTCATCCACATAGACGGGATAGACCGGGTCCGGGACCAAAACGGTGTTGTCCACATCAAACAGGTCAAGCAGGTTGCCCAAATCGCTCTTGGCGCCGTCCGAGATGAAAATTTCGCTCATGTCCAGTTCAATGCCGCGCTCCGCATAATACTTGCGGATTGCCTCGCGCAGGAACTCGTATCCCTGCTCACTGGGGATATAGCCGTGGAAAGTTTCCTTGTGGCCCTGCTCCTCCACGGCGGTGTGCATCGCGTCCACCACCGAGCGCGCGAGCGGCAGCGTCACATCCCCGATGCCAAGGCGAATCACGTCCCGTTCGGGATGTGCGGCCTGAAAATCCGCAACTTTGTGGGCAATCGTGCTGAAAAGATAACTCTCATTCAGCTCGGAATAGTGTTTGTTCAGTTTCATTGCGTTCCCCCCGTATTCCTCTATTTTTCGTATTTTAGCACAAAACTGGGAAGGGTTCAACCATGCAGGAAGGTTTTTATACCTCCGCCGTGCCGGTGAAGGCGGTTTCGGCCGGGCCGGTCATCAGCACGGTGCCGTCACGGCATACCGTGATGCTCAAAACGCCGCCGAGCAGTGCGACATCCACCGGCGTGTCCCACGAGCAGACCCCGCGCAGGACCATCGCCGCCGCCGTCGCGCAGGCACCGGTTCCGCAGGCCATTGTTTCGCCGCTGCCGCGCTCCCAGACCCGCATCACGAGCGAGGTCGGGCTCTGCACATAGACGAACTCCGTGTTGACCCCCTCGGGGAAGGCCGCGTGATGCTCAAATTCGGGGCCGATTTCTGCCAATGCGGCACCGGTGGGCAGCGTGTTCAAATCCTGCCATTGAATGACACAGTGCGGGTTGCCCATGCTCACGCAGCAGGCATCCCAGCTGCGTCCTGCCGCCGTCAGCGTCACATGGGCAAGCGGGTCGGGGCCAAGGCCCACGGCGGGCAGTGCCGCCGTATCCGCACAGAACTTGCCCATATCGGCCTGCCAGATGCCTTCGCCTTTGCGGCGCAGCGTTTTGCGGCCCGCAAAGAGCGTGTCAATCTCAATAACATCCCGTTCCACGCCGTGTGTATAAAGGTACTGTGCCACGCAGCGCACGCCGTTGCCGCACATCTTGCCCTCGCTTCCGTCCGCGTTGAACATCCGCATCGTGGCGTCCGCGTTTTGCGTAATGGGCGGGCAGATGCAGATGATCCCATCCGCGCCCACCGAGAAATGACGCCGCGACAGCACCCGGCTCCACTCACTCACCTGCTCCGGCAAGCCGGTCTGCCGGCAGTCGAGATAGATATAATCGTTGCCGCATCCCTGCATCTTTGTGAAGTTCAGTTTCATACGCCCAAAAGCCCCCTCATGACAGTTTCTGCTTCTATCATATCGCGTTTTTCCCGGACGTACAACCCGGACGCTCAAAAAAAATTGCTGTACACTTGACAAGGCCCCGCAGATACGATATAAAAATACTGATACCATTTTATCGAATCCAAAATTTCAAATATCCAACCGTGTATTTTAAGAAGGAGAACCTTGCTATGGAATCCGAAGTTTTTGAGCGCATCCGTGACTACCTTGCCGACCAGCTGGACATTGAAGCCGAGAAAATCGCCCCTGAAAGCGATATTATCAACGATTTCGGCGCAGACAGCCTGGATGTCATTGACATGATCACCACCCTGTCCGATGAGTTTGGCGTGGAGATTCCCGATGAGGAGATTGAGAATTTCCACACCGTCGGCGATGTGGTCACCTATGTGGAAGAACATATGTGATCCGCTGAAGGGTTTGAATAAGAGAAAGTGTGAGGAACCGCAACATGGCAAATGACAAGAAAAAAATGGTCGAAGCGATCACCGCGCAGGAAGTTGATTTTGCGCAGTGGTATACCGACATCTGCACCAAAGCCGAACTGGTCGAGTATTCCAGCGTCAAGGGCTTTATCATCCTGCGCCCCTACGGCCAGGCCATCTGGGAGAACATCCAGAAACTGATGGATGCCCGCTTCAAGGCCACCGGTCATGAGAACGTGGCGATGCCGCTGCTCATCCCCGAGAGCCTGCTGAAGAAGGAGGGTGAACTGGTCAACGGCTTTGCCCCTGAGGTTGCCTGGGTAACGGCCGGCGGCAGCGAAGCGCTTGAGGAGCGCATGGCCATCCGTCCCACGAGCGAGACGATGTTCTGCGACCATTGGAGCCGCGTTCTTCACTCCTACCGCGAACTGCCCATGAAGTACAACCAGTGGTGCAGCGTGGTCCGCTGGGAAAAGACCACCCGTCCTTTCCTGCGCAGCCGTGAGTTCTGGTGGCAGGAAGGTCATACCATCCATGAGACCGCCGAGGAAGCCCAGGCCGAGACCGCACAGCAGCTCAACTGCTATGCCGACTTCTTTGAGAAGGAACTGAACATCCCCGTCATCAAGGGCCGCAAGACCGACAAGGAGAAGTTTGCCGGTGCCGAGGCCACCTACACCATCGAGGCGATGATGAAGGACGGCAAGGCACTGCAGAGTGGCACCAGCCACTATTTTGGCGACAAGTTCTCCCGTGCCTACAACGTGACCTTCACCGGGCGGGACAATACGCTGCAGTACCCCTACCAGACCAGCTGGGGCACCTCCACCCGCATGATTGGCGCCATCATCATGACCCATGGCGACGATGACGGCCTGATCCTGCCCCCGGCCATTGCACCCATTCAGGTGGTCATCGTTCCCGTTGCCGCCCACAAGCCCGGCGTCATGGAGAAATGCCGTGAGCTGGCGGATTCTCTGAGCAGCGTTGCCCGCGTCAAGCTGGATGACTCCGACAAGCAGCCCGGCTGGAAGTTTGCCCAGTGGGAGATGAAGGGTGTGCCTCTGCGCATTGAGGTCGGCCCGCGTGACCTCGAGAAGAACCAGTGCGTTCTGGTCCGCCGTGATAACCGCGAGAAGCAGTTTGTCAGCCTTGACGATCTGCCCACCGTGATTCCCGCCCAGCTTGCCGCACTCGGTCAGGCCATCTATGACCGTGCGCTGGAAAACCGTGAGAACCGCACCTACACCGCCGCAACAATGGACGAAGTCAAGTCCATTGTGGCGGAAAAGACCGGTTTCATCAAGACGATGTGGTGCGGTGACGTTGCCTGCGAGGAAGCCATGAAGGAACAGGCCGGGCTTTCGAGCCGCTGTATGCCCTTTGAGCAGGAGCATATTTCGGATGTCTGCCCCGTCTGCGGCCGTCCGGCCAAGAGTATGGTGGTCTGGGGCATCGCCTACTAAGTTCGTTTTCTCTGGCAGCGTCCTTCCCGGGCGCTGCCTTTTGTTAAAATCGGCCGCAAAGTCTGCCGCAGCGCGCGGCTGCGGGCCGTCCAAAGGATTATGGAAACCGTATTTCTTGCCCTGCTGTTATATGCTGCGGGTCTGGTGCTGACGGCGGTCGGCAGCAGGCTTTCCTCCCGCTGCGCTACCTGGTGCTGTTCGCTCTGCGGGCTGCCCATGTGGGTGGTGGGCGGCACGGTGGTCGCGCTCTGCACAGCGCTGCCCCAGCTGATGCTGGCGTTTCTGGCGGCAGGGCTTTCCGTCACCGCGCTGGCCGTGGGCACCGCACTGGCCGGCGCCGTGACCGAGCTGGGACTTGTTTTTGCGCTGTGCCTGCTGCGGCGGGATGTGGTGGTGGACCGCAGAGAGTTCTGCACGAAGTGTCTGCTCCTGCTGAGCGCCTGCGCGGTCATTCTGCTCTTTGTGCGGGATGGCACGCTGAGTTACACCGGCACCGGGCTTCTTATGGCGCTGTTCGTGCTGTTTGTGCTTGAGAACATCGCCTACCAGTACCGCTTTGTCTACGGCGAGGAACTGCATCTGATGCAGGCTGCCCCCGGCGCGCCCGCAGCCGAGAAAGCAGAAAGTTACAGTGCCCGCACGATGATGTTCCCCGCCATGAGCATCGGCAGCAGTCTGCGCAACTTGGGCGGCATGGTGCTTGGCCTTGCGCTGCTCTGCGCCGGCGCGGGCGCACTGCTGACAAGTGCCGTGGGGCTTGCCAACCTGACCGGAACAATTCAGGCGCTCTGGGCCGCCACGCTGATTTCCTTTGGTCTGAGTCTGCCGCTGCTCGCTGAGGTGCTGCATCACCCCTTCGGCTCGATATGGAAGCGTTTTGCCGAGCGGTGCCGCATCTATCCGCCTGCCGCACTGCCCATGCAGATGCTCAACAGCGCCATCCTGAACCTGACATTGGTTCTGCCTGTTTCGAGCTTAATGTACCGCCGGCGCCTGCCGGTCGGCGCACAGTTTCGGTACTACGATCTGCCGATGTGCATCCTCATGGCTGTGGTGCTGCTCCTGCCGCCGCTCATCAAAAAGCGGCTCTACCGCTGGCAGGGCGGTGTCTGTCTGGCGCTTTATCTTTTCTACCTTGCCGTCTCTCTCTTTGCCCCGGTGGCCGCCGCGTGAGGAAAAGGAGCCGCGCCAATCCCCGAGAAACTGCAAAACGCCCGGAACGAAATCGTTCCGGGCGTTTGTTTTATCACGCTGTATGCTGTTATTTGCCTTCCCCTGCGGGCAGGGTAAAGGTGAAGCGGCACCATTTGCCCTCCTCACTCTCGGCGCGGATCTCACCGCCCGAAAGCGTGACAAGGACCTTGCAGATATGCAGTCCCAGTCCGCTGCCGCGCGCGTTCAGGCCGCGGGAACGGTCCTCTTTGTAGAATCGCTCAAAGACAAAGGGCAGCGCCTCGGGGGCAATGCCTTCGCCGGTATTCTCAATCGTCACGCGGACCATGTTCCCCTCAGGATGTACGTCAAACCGGATGGTACCGCCGGGCGGGGTGAACTTAATGGCATTGTCCACTATATTATAGACGACCTGATGGACAAAATCCGGGTCGGCATAGACCATGACATGATCCAATTCCAACCCCTCAATTTCGATTTTGCCGTCCTCAATGCGCTGTTCATCGGACAGAACCACATCGGTGACGGTATCCCAGACATTGTAAAGCCGAGGATGGCCCTTGACTTCGCCGGATTCCAGCTTGGTGATGTCCAGCATATTCTGCACGAGCCGCGCCAGACGGCCCGTCTCCTGCGAGACGATGCTCAGGTAATGTTTGTATTCGCTTTCCGGTATGGTTCCATCGAGCATCCCGTCAATAAAGCCCTTGATGCTGGTCATGGGGGTGCGCAATTCATGGGCGATGTTGCCCATGAATTGTCCGCGGGAATTGTCGATATTCTGCAGCCGCGCCGCCATATTATTGAATGTAGTGGCAAAATCCGCCAGTTCCTCACAGCCGGTCACGGGCGCGCGGGCCGTGAAATCCCCGCTGCCGAGCCGCCGCGCAGCCTGACTGATTTGCTCAATGGGGCGCGTAATATGGCGCGAGAGTGCAAAGCAAAGCACACTGCACACGACAAGAATGACAATGGCCGAGAAGAAGAACATCCCGAACATATCCCCCACATAGTGCCCAAGCGCGTCCATGGGGGTTGCGGCAAAAAGATAGCCCGTTGTGCCGCTGATATCAATCCGGCGGCCCACCGTATAGTAGCGCCGCGGGTAGATGCCGTTCAGCGTGCCTTTTTCAAAAATATCCTCGCCGGTGTTCATTTTGTCAAGCAAGTCGGCGGGAACCGGCACATCCCCAAACTGTTCGGTTCCGGTATGAAACAGCGTATTGCCGTTTTCGTCCGCCAAAAAGACGATGGCACCTGAGGAAGTGTTAAACAGTTCAAACCCGCTGCGCGTATTCTCGGCAAGTTTTTCATCGTCCAGCGGTTTTGTCACGATAGACCCTTGTGCGGCGAACCGCTGGGACATGGCGGTGGCGCCGTCCAGCACAGCGGTGAGCGCTGTCTGACGTTCCCGCACAAAATACGCGGTGGACATGGCCGTCTGAAGCCCGCACATCAGCCCGAGGGTCACAATCAGGACAAGGGCAATGGTGGTAAAAAACTCACTGTTGATGGTTCTGCGGCGGGGCTTCTTCTGCCCGCTCATTCCTTGACCTCGAATTTATAGCCCACGCCCCAGACCGTCTTGAGGTTCCACTGGTCGGAAGCGCCCTCAAGTTTTTCGCGCAGGCGCTTGACATGGACATCGATGGTGCGGGAGTCACCGTAGTATTCAAAGCCCCACACCTCGTCAAGAAGCTGGTCACGGGTATACACGCGATTGGGGTGCCCGGCCAGGCAGGCCAGCAGTTCCAGTTCCTTGGGCGGTGCGTCCACGACCTTGCCCTTGACTTTGAGTTCGTAGCGGTTCATATCGAGGTGGAGGTTGTCAAAGTCATATACGCCCTTGTTCTCTTCATCCTTGCTGCCGCAGCGCCGCAGGACCGCCTTGATGCGGGCCGTGACCTCCTTGGCGTCAAAGGGCTTGACAATGTAGTCGTCCGCACCAAGTTCAAGCCCCAGCACCTTGTCATACGTCTCGCCCTTGGCGGTGAGCATGATGATGGGGGTCTGGTTGTTCTGCCGGATTTTGCGGCAGACTTCCCAGCCGTCCATGCCGGGCATCATCACATCGAGCAGGACCATGTCCGGATGGAGATGGTCAAACTCTTTCAGTGCCGTGTTGCCGTCATGAGCCAGCGTGACGGCAAAGCCCTCCTTGACAAGATACAGCCGCAGAAGTTCGCAGATATTTTTATCGTCATCCACAACAAGGATTTTCTCGTTTGCCATGGTATCTTCCTCCTTTTGAATCCATCTGTTATTCATTATAGAGGGTAAATGTTGAAAAATAAAGAAGAAAACGTGGCTTTTTTGCGAGAGAAAGGAAAAATCCTCATTTTTTTGTGCTGCTGCGCCAGTTTTCCGTTCACGCCGGGGGCGCAAAGCGGCGGAAGGATTGACGTTCTCCGCGCGCAATTCTATAATATTGATAAAACTTGCAGCCGGATTCATAAACTCCGGGGAAGGCCGAGCCATGATTCAAGCGGTCTTTTTTGATATTGACGGAACGCTCCTGTCGCACCGGAGCTGCACCGTACCCGCCAGCACGCAGAAAGCGCTGGCCAAACTGGGTGACTGCCACCGGCCGCCATTCAAAGGATACACGCGGGAGGAAACCGCGGCGTTCGGTGACGGCGAAAATGACCGGGAGATGCTGCGTTATGTCCATAAGGGTATCGCCATGGCCAACGCCTCCGGCAGCGTGAAAGCCGCCGCCGACTATGTCACGACCGATGTTGACGAGGACGGCATCCAAAACGGTCTGCATTATCTGGGGCTTGTGTAAGATTTGTGCCCCACAGAGGCAAAATGCGGCGAAAAACATTGAAAAAGCCTTGTTTTTATGTTAAAGTGAAGTGTCAGGGTCTGCACACCATCTGCCATTTCCAGAATTGGTGCTTAATTGGTGCGCCGGTGCCCCCTGTCCTCCCGAAAAACCACCATACACAAAGGAGTTTTAGAATATATGAAATTAGGTATCGGCGTATCCGAGCCGGTTTCATAAGGATCTCCGCCTCTGTGATGAAAGCCGCTGACGCTTGAAAACATTGACTTTTATAGAAGACCGGACAGAATGAAACCCACCGGTTTTCACTGCGGATCCATA
>JAQXGE010000013.1 GCA_029006135.1 Oscillospiraceae bacterium
TGCGCACGCCATAGGTTCCCTGCACGGGAACCGTCATCTGCTGTGCCGTTGCACCAAGAAAATCAGGAACCTGAAGCATCAGTGCGGCGATCTCGGTTTTGGTAAAGTTGGTCTGCACGAGAGGCAGAACGGTATCGAGCAGATCATTCAGCTCAGTGAGCGAGGCGTTCTGAATCTGGTCGAGCACCGCCTGAATGACGGTGCGCTGGCGCTGAACGCGGTGCCAGTCATCATCAATGGCCCGCAGACGGGCATACTGCAGTGCCGTGTAGCCATCGAAATGGTTCATTCCCGGCTCCACCTTGTTCACGATGAGCATCGAGTTGGAAGGGACCTCCCAGTTGAGGGCTTTGGCTTCCTCTTCGGTCAGGCGGATATCCACACCGCCCACGGCGTCCACAATCTGAACAAAGGAATTAAAGTTAAACCGCACATAATGGTCCACCTGAACGTTGAAGCAGTCCTCCACCGTGTCCATCGTCAGCTTGGCACCGCCGTAGCGGAAGGTATGGGTAATCCAGTCATACTGCCCCTCATAACCGTCAAGCAGGATGGGCACGCCGGTTCCCCGCTCAATGGAAACCAACTTGATGGTGTCCTGTTCAATATTGAGCGAGCAGAGAATCAGGCTGTCCGCGCGGGCGTTTTCGCTGAATTCCGTTGTGGCGCGGGTGCCGTCAAGCTGATTGAGGTGGGTGAACGCATCCCAGTCATTCACTGCATCGGTGCGCTCATCGGTGCTGATGAGCAGAATGTTGAGGACGTTATCATCCGCAAAGGGACTGCCCTCCGGCATAACCATTTCCTCGGTGTTTTGCTCAAGGCCGGTCGTATCGAGGTCCTGGTCCTCCTCCGCCTCGATGGTACCCATCTCGTCCACCGTGCCGTCATCATAGTGAATGAGGTTCAGTTTTCCGTTCACATAGGCTGCCGCCAGTGCGATGAGGACAGCAAGGACAATGACAAAGACCGCCAGCAGTTTCTGCCAGAGCGGACGCGGTTGTTTTTCGGACTTTTTCTTTTTGTTTTCCATCATTTTTTCACTCGGTTTTCTTGTGCAGGCGCCGCCATCCGGCTTTCAGCCCGCAGGAATCATAGATAAATGCCAGTCCGGCAAAGACGGTCACGGCAAGGCTGCGCCAGGTGAACCAGCCGTGCTGAATGGAATGGGTGCGCAGCACCACTAGCCAGACAGGTGCCATAAGGGCCGTCAGCCCCAGCGGCAGGGCCCGGAGCAGGGCATCCTTGCTCCGTATGCAGAGGAAGAATGCCGCCGCACAGAGCAGTGCAAGAACAACGCAGGGCCAGAACAGGCCGTGACTGTTCAGCGTGTCATAGATAAAGCGGAAAATATTTCCCCAGGTCAGTTCCATTCCGCGCCAGGAAGCGCCCGTAGTCCGGACCCCCGCCTGATGGATGGCGTCCCCAATAATATCCTGACCGGTCACAAGTGTAGCCAGCACCCACTTGGAAGCCCAGCACAGTGCATACCCCACACCCCAGCACAGGCTGCCGCCGATAACCGGCAGGCACTGCCGCGGTCCCGAGCAGATGCGCTGCGGCAGACAGCACAGCCAGACTGCCACCGGCAATCCCAGCGTGATGATGGGCGTTACCAGAAGGTCACAGAATGCCGTACAGGTTCCCAGCACAACGAGTGCCATGCTGAGTTCACTGGCTTTTCGCGGCTTTGCCAGCACCCATAGGCATCCTGCATAGGCAATGCAGAAGGTTGTAAAGAACTGCACCTGATGCGGCACAAAAAAGACCGCCACAGCAAGCTGACTCACAGCAAAAAAGACCGCCGGGCGCAGTCCACACCGCTTTTTCATCAGTACGAGCACCGCAGCGAGCATCGCAAACAGGACAATGTACTGCACGACCCGCACCCCTGTGATGGGCATCAGGCAGAGCAGCGGGCGCAGCCAAATCAAATATCCGTGCCAGTACCGCGCATAGGAGAACGGCTCCAAGGCCACGGACTGTTCTGTGCCGGCGGAAAGCCCGAGCCGGGAAGCACAATAAAGTTCCAGATCCTTCCCCAGTGTCTCAAAATTCTCCACGTTATAGGCCGTGGCCGTCATGGCGGCTTTGAGCGGGGTTTGTTCCGACATGGCGGCGGCCTCAAAAAGCATCACCGTATCGGTGTAATTGTCCATCTGGAACAGCTTGAAGCCGCAATATTCAGGGTACAGCCCCTCCTGCTGTATCGTAAAGGAGGACTTGTACACGTTCCTGAGCACCGGTTCCCCGGGCAGCGCACAGGCGGCGAGCAGCAGCGCAAAGAGTATCGCCAGAGCAGCGGCAAACACTGCCAGCAGGCGCAGAGCCTGCCTGAATGGGTTCTTTTGAGTTGTACGGTCTTTTTTCATGCCTATCTTCCCGTCAGATTGCCAAAATCGTCAAATTCTTTTTTGGCTATTATACCGTAAATCGTGGAACAGTTCAATACACGGCTCTGAGTTTTCTCTCCGTTCACTCCCTGTCAGCCGCTCAGGGGTTTTTCTTTTTCTTCTGCCTGCGCCGGTAAACGGCATAAAGAAGGAGAGATGCCGTACTCAGCAGGACCATTCCGCCTATCGAAAGCCAGAACATCGGGGATGCCGGGTCGCGGATGCTCTCCCCCACCAGCGTAGCCAGGACCATGCCGGGAAGCACGCCCAAAATCCCGCCCAGCAGGTTCTTTGCGAAGGGGGTTCCCGTTGCACCGAGATACATCGTGACAACGTCCCCCGGCAGACAGCTGATAATCCGCAGGAAGAAACACAGAAAGAGGGAACTTTCCTGCTGTTTGTCAAGGATTGCCTCAAAGCGCGGATATTTGCGCACCAGACGCCGGATGACTCCCTCCCCCGCCGCGCGGCCAATCCAATAAGGCACCGTCAGAATAATGAACATTCCCGCCAAATTGACCGCCAGCGCCGTCTGCGTTGGGAAAAGATGGCCCGATGTAATTTCCAGCACCACAAGCGGAAAAAACACCGTTGCGCTCTTGAGCGCATACAGCACCCACAGCACCGCCGCAGCCGTCTGCGGGTTTTCACGTCCCAGTTCCGTCAGTGTTCTGAGTGAAAAGTTCTGAGATTTTGCGAGCAGAAGCACAGCGGTCAAAACGCAGGCCACGGCAATGATAATACGCACCGGACGGTGTCCGGCTTTTCCCTTGCTGTTCTTCACTCACAGCACCTCCTAATGGTCGTGCCCCATCACTGCACAAGGGGGCGATTTTATTTTTCCCTTCTGCCCGATCCTTATCACGAAAAATCTTCCAGAAGACTTTGTATTCAAAAAAGGAACGTTCCTTTTTGAAGGTTCGTTCCTTTTTTCATCTTTTATGCCCGCGCAGTCCGCACCGGGGTCTGCAGTTTGAACAGCAGGATGAGCGCAGAGGCAAGCGACAGCACACCGCCGAACACGAACGGTGCAAAGGCACCAATCCCGTCCCAGAGCAATCCCGCAATCACGCTTGCCGGGAGCAGCGCAATGCCGGCCAGCGTGGAATGAAGCCCGAGCATCGTGCCTTTGAGGGACGGCGGGGCAATCTCTGCGATGAACGCGCGCTCCACCCCGGCGGTCATTGCGGTGAATGCGCCGTAAATCACAAAAATCAGCACCATCAGCGGCTTGGAATTGCAGAACGCAAACCCGAAGTAGACCAAAGAGAATGTCAGGTAGCCGCCCACAAGCAGGGTCTTGCGCCCGATTTTGTCGGACAGCTTTCCGCAGGGTACAGCTAAGAGCGAAGCCGTGACATTGTAGACAAAATAAAGCAGGATGGTATTGCTGTCGGAAAAGCCAATATCATTCGCGCGCAGAAGAAGGAAGCTGTTCGAGGAGTTGCCCAGTGTGAACAGGAAGGTCACAAAGAGGTAGAGCTTGAGCCGGCCGTCCAGTTTGGAGATATTTTTCCAGAACGGTTCGCGCTGTACGGCCTCGCGCGGTTCCTTTTTCTCATGAACAAAGACAAAGAGCAGCAGTGCAATCACAATCGGGATAATGGAAAGGGCAAACACGGTTTTGTACCCATTTTCCCCAATGGAGCGCATGAGCAGGAAGGCAAGCAGAATACCGGTGGCCGAGCCGGCCATATCCAGCATTTTGTGGATTCCAAAAGACTTGCCCATATTATCTTTGTCCGCGCTTTCCGAGACCATCACATCCCGCGGCGCGGTGCGGATGCCTTTGCCGAAGCGGTCAATGACCCGTGCCGCCAGAATCCCCGCCCAGGAACCGGCAAAGAGCAGAGCAATTTTATACAGCACACCAGTGGCATAGCCGGTGAAGGCCAGCGCTTTCTTGTGCTGGAAACGATCGCTGATGTAGCCGCTGAACACCTTGAGCAGGCTTGCGATGCTCTCCGCAATGCCCTCGATAATGCCGACCAGTGCCGGTGTTGCGCCGAAGGCCGCCGTCAGGTACAGCGGGATGAGGGGGTAGACCATCTCGCTCGAAATATCGGCAAAGCAGCTGATCAGGCCGAGCAGAATGATGTTCCGCGTTCCCTTTTTGATCGCTTCATCCTTATTTTTCATCTTGCACCTCCGCAAAGCGCAGTGTTTTTACTTTTTTGGGGCACGTTTCCTTTGCCGGCAAGGGGCAGCCGGCATTTCCGTGCGGGCCGCGCAGTCAGAAAATCTTTATTCCTTTCTATGCCAAAGATCTCTGCTGTGTGCGTGAGCCGGCCGTGAAAGCCGCGCTATGTTTGTTTCATTGTAGCACAAACCCATCGTCTGTGAAGGGACAACTTGAGCAGATTCCATTTTTTGACCGGCAGATAATTTGAGAATGTTTTGTTTTTCCCATTGACTGAACGCGGAAAATCATGTATAAATAAGACAACTCTTTGCACTGCATTACATTCTTTTTGGAATGCGAGATCAACAGTACAAACTGAGCAGGCGATGAACCGGTAAAACGGTCATGGGGCCGGGCCGCGCACGCGGCAGCAGAGTGCTCAACACACATCTGTGGGACAGTTGTATGTTCCATAGGTGTGTTTTTTTATACCTTGGAGCAGACTATCTCGAATGGGGTGCCGATAAGAGAAATTTCATCACCGCCTTTTGGCGGAACATGGAGGGTTCTTTTATGACAGCCAAAGAAAATCGCAAACAGACCGCGGGTACCGTCAATGAGGCGGCGGTCATCCGAAAACTCTCACTGGTCAGCGTCATCGGAAACACCGCACTGTCGGGGTTCAAGATGTTCGCCGGGATTGTGGGACATTCGAGCGCCATGATTTCGGATGCCATCCACTCCTTCTCGGATGTGCTGACAACGGTGATTGCCTTCATCGGGGTGAAAGCCTCCGGCAAGGCGGCGGACCGTGACCATCCGTACGGGCACGAGCGCGTGGAGAGTGTGGCCTCGCTTTTCCTGGGGATTCTGCTGCTGGCCACCGGGCTGAGTGTGGGCAAGTCCGGGCTGGAAGCCATCTTTTCGGGCAATTATGAGACGCTGACCGTTCCGAGTGCCATCGCGCTGGCGGCCGCCGCGCTGTCCATCCTCACCAAGGAGCTGATGTACCACTACACGCTCCACTACGCCCGGCTCATCAACTCCGCTGCCTTTACGGCGGATGCCTGGCACCACCGCTCGGATGCGCTCTCCTCGGTCGGTTCCCTCATCGGCATCGGCGGCGCGATGCTCGGCTTCCCCGTAATGGACAGTGTCGCAAGCGTCATCATCTGCGTGTTCATCCTGAAAGTCTCCTATGACATCCTCAAGGATGCCATCTCCAAAATGCTGGACACCTCCTGCGGGGAGGATTACGAAAAGCAGCTGACCGACTACGTTGCGGCACAGCCGGATGTTGTCTGCGTGGACCTGCTCCACTCCCGGATGTTTGGCAGCAAGGTGTATGTGGACCTTGAAATTGAGGTGGACGGCAGCAAGCCGCTGCGCGAAGCGCATGAGGTTGCCGAGCGCGTGCATGACAACGTGGAAAAGGATTTCCCGAACATCAAGCACGTCATGATTCATCTCAACCCGGCCGAATAATTTTTGCGAATCCGCGCACTTTTCTCTGAAATTTGTTGTCCGCGTGCCGGTTAAGCTGTATAATTAGGGAAAGGCATTGTTGGAGGTGCTGTCAGTATGCCGGCGATGGTGATTTCAGGCGTGATTTACGGTTTGGTCGCACTGTTCATGATTGGGATTGGCATCTCTCAGCTGAAAAGTCAAAAGCCCGTCTCCTTTTACACCGGTGAAAATCCGCCCGCTGCGGAAGAATTGTCGGATGTGCGGCAGTGGAATTTGAAGCACGGCATCATGTGGATTGCCTATGGCGTGATAATTATCCTGTCATGGGGCTGCGGCTGTCTGCTTGGCGGCGGCACGATTTCTGTCCTGCCCCTGATTGCCGGCATCACCTTGCCGCTCGTGGTTATGATTTGGTATCACCACCGGCTAATAAAGCGCTATAAAATAAAGTAACATAGGCCGTTCGGGTTTTCCGTTTCTGAAAAAGCAAAATCATCCCCTCACCGCGTTTTCTGCGGTGGGGGGATGGTTTTGTTCATTACAGGGTTTCTTATTCCGCTTCCCGCTGTCCCGCCTGCTCGTAGAGGGACAGAAGAATCTGTGAAAGCGCCCAGATGAGCGCGGCGGAGAGTGCAAGGAGCAAAAGCACAATCCATGCAAAGCTGTACGGCGCACCGTCCGCACCGTACCCCTGCACGCTGAGCAGGGCGGCTGCATGGAACAGCGGGTAGGTGCCCAGCCATTCAATGCCGTTTTTCATGCCGGAAAGCGACAGCAATGCCGGCAGACACCACGCAACCGCGCTGATGAACAGCGTGGGCAGCACGCTGCCCAGACGCTCGCCGAGCCAGAGCGTGACAATGCCCATCACAAAGCAGGCGATCACGCGGCAGATAAACCAGAACAGCAGCACATCGCTCAAAGTCACAGCTTTCGGCAGGGTTTCAAACTCCGAGATGCTCATCGCCGGCGCGCGCAGCTGCCCAAGGCCGTAATCTCGCTGAATCTGCCATAAATGCGGCAGGGCGCCCGCGGCGGCAATGCCCACAGCGGTCACGGCGCTCTGCGCCAGTTTGGCCCGCACGGTATGACGGCGCCCCAACGGCGTGGTGCAGAGAATTTCCTTCATGCCGCCTTTGTGTTCCATCGCAAACAGGCCCGAAAAGCAGAGCGCGCACAGCAATCCTGCCAATAGTGCGTCCTGGACGTCCGCCGTGCCGTCAAACCCGAACAATTTACGGTAGCCGCTCTCATATACAAGCCAGGCACCGTGGTGCTGGGCAAGGTAGCCGTTGACGCTGCCGTTGATAACCTTCTGGTAGACCGAATATTTCTGCTGCAGCGCCGAATAGGCCATCAGCACACCGGAGTCCGCCTCGCCCGCTGCCACTTTGCGCTGAGCTTCCAGCATGGGCGCAACGTCCTCCCCCTGCTGCAAAAGCCAGTCACGGCTTTGCTCGGTGTAGGGGCCGGCGGCGCCTTTCATGTAATAGGCATAATAGATTTCATCGGCGCCGATGTAGCTTTCCGCCGTGACGCCCTGCCAGATGCCAAAAATCGCAAACGCCGCCAAAAAGACCGCTGCACCGCCAAGAACCAGCAGTTTGCGGCCTTCCTCCCGGAACACAGTGGTTGCTTTTGTCTTGTGGCTGCGTCCTAACACAAAGCCTCGCTTGGGTGCGGGCAGCAGCTGCGCATTGGCAAAGACTGTACAGAATGCAACAGCAAACCCCGTGCCGAACACCACAGCGGCCGTCCACTCGACCAGCGGCAAGCTAATGGGCGAACCGAACCAGTAGAGGTTGCGGTAATTGCCCAGCAGCTCGTTGGTCTGCAAAAGACTGGCAAGGTTTGCGTACTTAATGACGTTGAGGCGGCTTGTGGCGGGGATGGCCGCGCGGATGCCGTACATGGCAAGCGGCAGAGCCAGCGCCCCGACCCAGCCCACAGCGGCGCGGCGGGCAAGCAAGGCCGCCAGCATGACCCAAAGCCCCATCACAAAGGCCCCCGCCCACTTGGCCAGCAAAAACCGGATCAGATATTCGCCGACCGTAATCTGCATCGTGCAGCGCATGAGTGCCGGAACGCTCTGGATTGTGCGGGTCAGCGGTCCAAGGCCGAACGCTGCGCCGCAGTAGGCAAGGTTCACGCCGTACAGCACCGTCAAAACCGCCAGCAGGCTGACGGCAAATGCCGCCAGCTTGGCCGCCGCCGTTTTGAGCCGCCCGCCGGGCATACTGCGCACCAAACTGAGCAAGCCGCTGTCCCGCTCCTGCCGCACAAGCAAAAGTGCAAGCAATAGCATGGCCGCAAGCAGAATCAAATCGGTAAAGGTATAGGAAATGGCGGTGTACAGTCCTTTTTGCGGGTAATAGTCGATGGCGGTTTCGCCAAGATCCGCATAGACCTGCGCAGTTTTTTCAATGTTTTTTAAGTCGTACCCCGTCGAATCCTGCTGAAAAATCGAGATTCCCGCCAGCTGCCTCGCCTTGGTCTGCACACTGTCCAAAAAATCCCCATACCCCGCCACCGTGTCATACTCACTGCACAGCCCGGTAAACAGCAGATATTCGATGTTGAGGTCATCCGTATACAGTTCGTAGCTTTTGTCGTTATATTCCTGTTCGTATTCATCAAAAAGCGCCGCGTTCTCCTCGCGCCAGCTCTGCATATAGTCGGCGGCGCCCCAGGCCAGTTCGCGGTAATAGTTGTCGATTCGTATCAGGCTTTCGTACTCGGTCAGTTTGCCGTGCAGGAACGTGCCTTTTTCCTCCATAGTTTTGCCTTGCAGTTCCTCCCCGACCGCGCGGTAAGCCGCGGTGGGCGGCTGGTTGGCGGTGGGGCGGGTGCCCATCCAGAGCAAAAGCAGGTTGGCGCTCGCCAGCACGGCCAAAAGCAGCGGGAACACGCGGCTGCCCCACACCTTGCGGAGTTCGGCAAAAAACAGGCTCATTTTCCGTCCCCCTCGCCGAACACTGACAGATAGACGTCCTCAAGCCCCTGACCCGGCGCATATTTGCCGATCAGTTCCGGCACCGGCGCGGCGTCCACAATGCGCCCGTCCCGCAGCAGAATCACCTTGTCGGCCACCGTCTCCACGTCCGACACAACATGGGTTGCAACCAAAATAATGCGGTCTTTCGCCATTTCGGCAAGCAGGTTGCGCAGCCGAACGCGTTCTTTGGGGTCAAGTCCGGCGGTCGGCTCGTCCAGAATCAGAAGCTTCGGGTCCCCCAGCAGTGCACCGGCCAGCAAAAGCCGCCGCTTCATGCCGCCGGAGTAGGCGGACAGGCGCTTGTCGAGTTCAGCCACAAGGTTCACCGCCGCGGCGACCCGCTCCACCTCGTCCGGCACGGATGTGCGGGGGATTTCTTTGAGCGCGGCCATGTAGGCGAGGAACCGCCGCCCGGTGTAGCTGTCATACAGTCCCTGCTGCTGTGGCATATAGCCAAGCACGCGCCGGAACCGGATGCCGCGCGCCGGCTGCCCGCACCAGAGTACCTCGCCGGAATCTGCCGCGAGCGTGCCCGTGATGATGTGGATGAGGGTGGATTTCCCCGCGCCGTTTGGCCCCAAAAGTCCATAAAGCCCCGGACCGAGGGTGAGGGACACCCCGGCCAGGGCTTTTTTGCTCTGCCCCGCCTTTGCAAACGGCGCGGCTTTCTGCGTATAGGATTTTCTGATATCCTGCAATTCAAGACAAATCAATCGCTGCCATCCTTCCCCGCCCCGCCGGGCCGGAAAGCAATCCGCTTTCCGGCCTGCAAACAGGCGTTCTTCGCATTCCGGGTGTGCGCGGACACGCCGGGCTTTTTTCAACAAAATGTGCCGTAAGTGTGGAAAATCAGCCGGCAAACACAATGTCGGTGCCTTCTTCTCCGGCTTCAAATCCTTCTTTGGTGATGAGTTTATAGCAGTTGTACCTTGTCAGCTCGCCGGAAACGCCGTATTCCGCCTGATTTTGCAGCGGCTTTTCCTCGCGGTGGTCAAGATAGAGCAGCTGATCCTGCCACTGTGCCGCAATTTGCTGCATATGCTGTTCGTTTTGTTCGTAGACTGTGCCGGTCAGTTCCCCGCTGTTCATGTCAATCAGCTGGCGGTAAATTTGCCCGTCCGGTCCATCGGTCGTGACGGCAAACCGGTCATCATACAGCCATTCCAGCCCGACCATTGTTTCCCCTTCCGGGAGCGCGGGGGCCGGGAACTGTGCGGAATCACCGGTTTCAAGGTCGGTGCAGCTGATTACCCCGGCAGAATAATCCATGCTGCAAAGGTACTTGTCCTGTACCGTGTAATGAATCTTCTGCGGGTCAAACACAGGGGTCAAAGGATTCGCTGCGGCGTAATTTTCAAGGGGTTCCGTGCCCTGGGGCGGCGCCCAGAAATACTGCCATTCACTGCCGTTCACGGTAAGGAAAATCAGCTTGTCTTCCGTGATGCCCATGACGGTCCAGTAGCCCTTTTCCAGGTATGTATACAGAACCGTTCGCTGCCCGGTTTGAAAGTCAATTTTTTCCAGGTTTTGCCGCCGCTTCCCGGATTCGTCCACGCGCTGAATGTCCATCACGACAGAATCCCCGTATCCAAAGAGAGTCCCGCTGAAAGTCTCCCCGCTGCTGAGTTCCATGATTTTTGTGCGGTTCATCCCGTCAGGGTCAATCTGCATCAGATACGGCGGTTCAGACGAGGATTCGGCACATTGAAGCAGGTAGAGATGATTGCCGAAATAAAAAATATTGTATCCGAAGTTGCCTTGCGTCACCGGCAGATAGGAAGTACAGTCTGCGCTGTTGTGCTTGCAGTTCGGAGCCGCGCACAGATAGGTCTCGGTCCCGGATTGGAAATCAATATAAAACAGGTTCGTGCTTGCAGGCTGAACATTCTGAAGCAGATACATCCCATCCGCAGACGCTGCCTCGCCTGTTATGTGGTCGTTCAGCGAGATATGTTCAAGTTCTGCCGTGCTTTGCACCTCATTTTGCGGGGCACTCTGCGGGGCGTTCTGTCCCGCACCCGATGCCGCCTCACTCCCGCCGCCCGCCGCACAGGCGGAGAGCACAAGCGCGCAGGCGAGTACCGTGCAAAGGGGTTTTACAGGCAGTTTTTTCATGTTGTCACCTCGGTATGGCAGAGAATTTTTCGCGTAGATTTTTCTGGTTAATGTTGACCGGTTACCCTATCCCTAAAAGTGTTTCCTCAATCGGCGACTGAATCATTGTATAGGCAGGGACAGAATTCAGATAATCCTGAACACTGATAATTCCGGTTTTTCTGTATGTTTTTCCATTCACAATTTCTTCCACTGCGTCAACAAGCAGCGAATCGCCGAATTTTGCAACAATATTGATGGGTTTCCGCGTTTGCACTCCATTTACGTCATTCATTACATCATTTGCCAAGGTGATTTCTTTCGCTTCGCCGGTATCAAGGTTGATGGCGTACTGCGTAAAACCAATAAATAAGTGCCCCGCCGCATCGTATCGGTAATCGTACTGATGCTTCAGAAGAACATAATTGTCAAGGAAGTCCACAATATAGAGGCTGTTCCGGTCGAAAGACTGGTCGGTTTCCCGAATACAGGGCAGTGCGCAGACATTATCGACAACAACTTTTTCCTGCTCTTCCTGGCTGTTTCTCCTGCACAGGGCCACGCCGTTTGGCTCAAACCGCAGGTAGACAAGTTCCTTCCCATTATGTTTCTCGAAGCAGGAGCTTCCGGTATAGGTCAACAGATCGCGTTCGGTTTTTCCGTCAAAGGAAAGTTCAAAAATTCGTGTCGAAGGTTCATCCGGCCCCGGATTTGTTGCTATTGTAATGATTTCTAAAATAAATCCTGTATCGGACACGCCGCGCATGAACATATTTTGCGGAAGCTGTTCATCGTTATCGGGCAGCGCATAGATTTCACGGAACTCGCCCGTCTCAAGGCTCACCGCGCCGAGAACAGGAATCCACCGCATCGAATCCCCACTGTCATCACTTTTATATCCGCTTACCACAATCTCATTGTTGCCGACAAGTGCGCCATCACCGAGTATAATACTGGAATCAAGCGTACACAGTATATGCCGATTTTCACCATTCAGCTTCATACATTCAATTCAGGACGGTATTTCATTCGTCTCCCAGTAATCATAACTGCTGTAAATAAGAAGAAGTTCTTCATCGCATACAACCGGAAAAACCGAAAATTCGTCATTTTCAATATAAGACGTACAGGAATCAGTATTGTGTTCACAGTTTGGATCACTGCACACATAATCCCGGCTGGCAGCAGCGTAGTCGGTATATATAAGATTTGCGTATCCATTTTCGTTGTCAATAATCTGGTAAAGTCCGTTTTCGTTTCCGCTGGCGCGTGTAGCTATATCAAAAGAGACTGCAAGCGTGTAGTCATAACTTTCGGGAGCAGCGGTCAGGGCGTTTGAAGTGTTTGAGGAAGGCGTGGAGTTCGATTTGCTTGGTGTGGATACTTTATCGGAAGAACTTGAACCGGGAGATGCCGCACAGGCGGACAGCACTAGCGCGCAGGTGAGTACCGCGCAAAGGGGTTTTACAGGAAAGTTTTTCATGTTGTCACCTCGGTATGGCAGGGGATTGTTTTCAACCGGAACAGTGCGCGGATTATTTCGTAAACTTCCGCCTTACACAGCCGGTACGCTTACTTCCGTTCCGCCGGTATCTTGCAGGAATTCTTCCTTCGTTGCAATGCCAAAGACATCAAGATAGCACGTTTCACCGCTCAAACCATATTCGGCCTGATTTTCCAGCAAGCGTTCATCGGAACGGATATAATAGACAATCCAGTCGCCAAACGACGCGACAATTTGATGGGCGTTTGTTTTTGTAATCGTATAAATTTTATCTGTCAATTCCCCGGTTTCAGAATCCAACAGAATCTGTATCATATTGCCTTCCGGGTTGCTGGTGGTAAGCGCAAAATTGTCATCAAACACCTGCGTTAATACAAGCCAGTCGAAGTTCATCGAATCATCCGGGTACCGGAATTCATACATCTGCCCGGTTATAAGATTTTCAGCCAACAGTTCTTTTGATTCTGTACTTACCTTACAAAGATAATCGCCCTGAATTGTATATGTTGTCGTTTTATCATCAAACAGCGTACCAATCGGCGCCGTTTCGGCACATTCCTCCAACGAGATATTGCTGCTGGATGGGTTGACCCAAAAATACTGATTGCCCGTTTCGTTGATTTTTATAAACGCCAGTTTATTATCAACGGCAGCCATCAGACCGTAGTAGCTGTCGTTTGGATATTCGACCACAACGTTTCGCTCACCGGTGCTGCAGTTGATGCGCTCAAGACGTTTTCCGCTCTGCTTATTCTCGGATACATAGGTAGTTTCAATCAAAATTTCATTGTCACCATATCCGAATAGTTTTCCTGTAAAATTCTCACCCTTGTTCAAAAAGCATACATCCTGCAGGCCGCTTCCGTCTATTTCCATTCTGGAAATATGCGGGGATTGTTTGGCGGCGGTTGCGCACTGAATCAAATAGATGGCATCCCGGAAATACGCAATGCAATACGCGTATTCCTTTTCTTCCAAAGGCAGATAGGATGTGCAGTCCGGCGTATTGTGTTTGCAGTTGGGCGCCGAACACAAAAAGATTTCCTGTTTTGTCGCAAGGTCGATGTATAAAATATTGACACCGGCAGGAAAAACATCCTGCAAAACATAGACTCCGTTATCACCGGCAGCCCACTTGCCTAATGTATCGTTGTAGGTAATATGGGTGATTGGAACCGGAGAGTTTTGCGCGTCACTTTGCACATTCTGTTCGTCCGCTCCCTGTTGTATACCGACCGAATCCGCCGGGGCTGTGCTTTCGCTGTTCTGCGCGCATGACGTGACTGTAAACATCAAAAGGACGAGCGCCATCACAGGAAGGAATCTATGTTTTTTAGACATTGTTCATTCTCCTCAAAAACGTGATGTTCATTATTATGAATGGGCTGAATAAAAGAAAAAGCGCATACTCTTTAACCGAATTCATTTTCTTTAGGTTCAATATATCCCATATTGCCTTTTTCGTCAATAATAAGAAACGTGTTGAGCACTGAAATTCCCGGTTAGACCCGGAACTTTGTGGATATGCACAAGTCACATAGCCTTCTTTTGGAGAAAACTCCCGGAATCAGTTTTCTCCAAAGTCACGTTCGCCAACGTCCGCAAATTTTTCAATCATCGCTTCTTCTGCGGGCAGGGTAAGCTGGGTTTTATGGGCTCGTTTTGCTGAATGAATACGCAAAAACTCCCCGGTTCCGAAGAACCGGGGAGTCTTATTAGATATACAGGTTTACCGTAAAGTCTGTGAACTTATGGGCACGGCACTTTGCAGCCTTGGAACAGGCATATTCCTCAGCATCCAACGCTGTGACCTTGAAGCCCGCAAATTTTAGGAAACTTACTTGCGGGGGTTTTTAATAGCAGCCTGTGCAGCGGCAAGGCGGGCGATGGGAACGCGGTAGGGAGAGCAGGAAACGTAATCCAGACCAACGTTGTGGCAGAACTCAACGCTGGAGGGGTCGCCGCCATGCTCGCCGCAGATGCCAAGACCCAGGTTGGGGTTTGTCTCGCGGCCATCATGGGCAGCCATCTTGACCAGCTTGCCAACGCCGTTCTGGTCGAGGTGCTGGAACGGATCGCTCTCGTAAATCTTGTTATCGTAGTAAGCGGTCAGGAACTTGGCAGCATCGTCACGGCTGAAGCCGAAGGTCATCTGGGTCAGGTCGTTGGTACCGAAGCTGAAGAAGTCCGCTTCCTTGGCAATCTCACCAGCGGTGAGGGCAGCGCGCGGAATCTCAATCATGGTGCCGACTTCGTACTTCATGTCAACGCCGGCCTCGGCGATGAGCTTGTCAGCAGTCTTGACGACAACATCCTTGACGAACTTCAGTTCCTTGACTTCGCCAACCAGAGGAATCATGATGTGAGGCGTGATCATCTTGCCAGTCTCGGCAGAAACCTTGATGGCGGCCTTGATGACGGCTTCGGTCTGCATCTCGGCGATTTCGGGGTAGGTGACGGCCAGACGGCAGCCACGGTGACCCATCATGGGGTTGAACTCATGCAGGCTGACCACAATGTTGTTCAGCTCCTCGGCGGTCATGCCCATATCGGCAGCCAGCTCGGCAATGTCCTCCGCCTTGGTGGGCAGGAACTCATGCAGAGGCGGGTCGAGGTAGCGGATGGTCATGGGGCGGTCGCCCATGATGCGGTACATGGCGGTGAAGTCGGCCTCCTGGAAGGGCTCGACCTTGGCCAGAGCCGCCTTGCGGGCCTCAACGGTGCGGGCGCAGATCATCTCGCGCACGGCCTTGATGCGGTCCTCGGCAAAGAACATATGCTCGGT